>CAZFUK010000065.1:0-14832 GCA_964522005.1 uncultured Anaerolineales bacterium
ATGCCGTCGCGCCAGGCTTCGGACCGCTCGTTGTGCTGGCGCAGGCTCTTGACGATTAGGCCGCTCTTGGCTGGGTCCTCGTGCTGAGCGTAGAAATGGTCTAGCTCGGCTTCGAGGGCCTGGCGGAGGGCCAGGCTGTCGGGCCGGTCGACCACGTTGACCGTCTCGCCAGGGTCGGCCTGGAGGTCGAACAGGTCGTCGGGGCCGTGGGGGTAGCGGCGGACGAGCTTATAGCGCGGCGTGCGAATCATGCGCAGGTCGCCGTACTCGCCAAAGCGGGTCTCGCGCCAGTCGGGCATGTCCCCGCCCTGCGCGAGGGGCCAGTAGCTCCGACCGGGATAAGCGCGGTCGGCCAGGGCCGTCGTGTCGACGTCCACCCCCGCCACCCCGCACAGAGCCTGGAACGTGTCGTAGTGGTCTACGCAGTGGGTCACGGTGCGCCCGGCGGGGATATGGCCCGGCCAACTGAGAATCAGCGGCACGCGCAGGCAGGTGTCGTACATGTTGAGGGGGCGGGTGCTGTTGCCCTTGCCCCAGAAGCCGTGGTGGCCGAGGGTTAGGCCGTGGTCCGACGTGTAGACCACCAGCGTGTTGTCGAGTTGGCCCCGCTCAGCGAGCCGGTCGAGGATGCGGCCCCCGTGGCGGTCGATGTCGGTTACGGCGGCGTAGTAGCCCTGGTAGCGGCTCACGACGGCCTCAGCCGAGAAGTCCGCCCCCTGGCGGAAGTCCTCGTTTTTGTGCCAGGGATGCGGCACGTAGGGCGGGATGTCACGGAAGCTCGCCTCGGCGTAGCGGGCGACCAGTTCGGGGTCCTGGGCCGCGTAGGGCGAGTGGGTGGCGATGTAGCCCACGTTCAGGAAGAAGGGGCGGTCGGCCGGCGCGTGGTCGAGGAAGTCCAGGGCGTAGTCGGTGATGAAGCCGGTCTTGTTGCCCGTCAGGGTGACGGGCTGACCGTTGTAGACATAAGTATACTCTTCTATGTGGGCGCCTTGCCAGCGCGGCAGCCCGAAGTACCAGTCGAAGCCCCTGGGCGTCTCGTGGGACCGCCCCAGGTGCCACTTCCCACTCAGGCCACAGGTGTAACCCGCCCCGCGCAGCAATTCCGGTAGTGTGACCTCGTCGGCCAGCCAATCGGGGTCGCCGTACTCCGGCTGGGCCTCCATAATCCAGTCGTGGATGCCGACCTGGGAGGGCGTGCGGCCCGTCAGCAGACAGGCGCGGGCGGGGGAGCACACCGGGCAGGGCGTGAAGGCGTTGGCGAAGCGCGCCCCGCCGACCGCCAGCCGGTCCAGCGTCGGCGACTGAATCTCGGAGTTGCCGTAGCTGCCCAACGCCCACGCGCCGTGGTCGTCAGTCAGGAACAGGAGGATGTTGGGACGGTCGGTCATACAGCTTATCCAAGACGGAACTGGGGCAGCCAGCGGGCCTGGGCCTGGAGCATCTCGTCCACCATCGCCCGGATCTGGGGCAGCGTGCAGACGGCGCCCGTCAGCGGGTCGAGGGTCACGGCGTAGTGGACGGCGTCCACGTCGCCGGTCAGGCTGGCCTGGACGGTTAGCTCCTGGACGTTGATATTGGTGCGGTTGAGGGCGGCCAACTGGGCCGGGTAGTGGGCGACGTGGGTGGGCTGAATGCCGCTCGCGTCCACCAGACACGCCACTTCGACGCAGCAGCCGCTGGGCAGGCTGCGAATCAGGTCGGTGTTGGCAACGTTGCCCCAGATTTTGGCCGGCTTGTTCGTCTCCATCGCTTCCAGGATAAAGCTGCCGTACTCATGGGTGCGCTCGGTGGGCAGGGGCTTATCGCCGCTGACGAGGGCCTGGAACTCCTGCATGGCGCGGGGCAGGCCCTTCTGACAACTGCGCAGGTAGCCGCCCGTGCGGCCAAAGTCGTACCAGCCCCGGTCGGGGTCGGTGAAGCGCGGGACCAGGCCCTCCTCGATCATCGCCCTGTTCTTGCGGTAGTAGGGCAGGTACTCGCTGGCGTGGCCGCTGGACTCGGTCACGAAGTAGCCGAAGTGCTCCATCATCTCGGTGCGCACGGGCTCGGAGCCGCGCGGGTCGGGCCGCTGAATCGCCTCGCGCAGGCGCGGGTATAGGTCCTCATCGCCGCGACGGAACTCCAGGAAGAACGCCTGGTGGTTGATGCCGGCGCATACATAGTTGACTTCCTCGTAGGGGACGTCAATCCAGCGCGCCAGCATCTCGCTCGTGCCCTGCACGCTGTGGCACAGCCCCACGACGGGCCGACCCGTGCCCTGGGCGACGGCCCAGCAGTTAATCGCCATGGGGTTGACATAGTTGAGCAGCAGGGCATCGGGCGCGGCGGCGGCGTCCATGTCGCGGCACAGGTCGAGCAGGACGGGGATGGTGCGCAGGCCACGGAAGACGCCGCCCGGCCCCAGGGTGTCGCCGACGCACTGCTCGACGCCGTACTTCTGCGGGATGTCAATGTCTAGCTGGTAGGCTTCCAGCCCGCCCTGCTGGAAGGTGGTGATGACGTAGTCCGCCCCGGCCACGGCCTCGCGCTGGTCGAGGGTGGCGGTGACGCGGGCGGGGAGCTTGCGGCGGTCAATGATGGACTGGACGACGGCCTCGGCGCGGCGCAGGCGCTCGGCGTCAATGTCCATCAGCGTGATGCGGCTGTCCTGGAGCGCGGGCGCGAGCAGGATGTCGCTGCACAGGTTGCGAGTGAAAACGACGCTGCCCGCGCCGATAAGGGTAATATGGGGCATCTAAGGTTCCTTTGGAATTGAGGGCTAGGGTGAGGGGGACGCAAAGGCGGGAGGGCAAGCCTCCCGCCCTTGAACAGGACCCTGGCAGCGTGGGCCGGTGCTTAGCCCTTGAGGCTGCCGCTGATCTGAACGCCCTCGATGAAGTACTTCTGGAACATGAGGAAGACCAGGATGGTGGGAATCATGACCACGAGACTGGCGGCCATCAACTCGTTCCAGGCGGGCAGACCACCCGCCGCCGCCTCGAACTGGCGCAAGCCCAACTGGAGGGTGTACTTCTCCTCGCGCTGGAGGTAGAGCAGCGGCCCCATGAAGTCTTCCCAGGCCGACTGGAAGGTGAAGATGGCGATGACGCCCATGACCGGCTTGACCAGCGGGACGATGATGTTCCACCAGATGCGCAGTTCGCCCGCGCCGTCAATACGGGCCGCCTCGGATAGCTCCATGGGAATGCCGCGCATCTGCTGACGCATCAGGAAGATGAAGAAGGCATCGCCCGTGAAGGCCGGAACGGTCAGCGGCAGGAAGGTGTTGACCCAGGTGTTGGACCCCTGGAAGCCGAAGGCGGGCAGCTTGGAGAACAGGATGAACTGCGGAATCATAATCACCACACCTGGAATCATCATGGTCGCCAGGACGAGGGAGAACATGAGGTCTCGGCCCGGCCAGCGCAGGCGGGCGAAGGAATAGGCGACAAACGCGGTCGAGATGACCTTGCCGACGACGGCGATGAGGGTGATGGTGGCGGTGTTGAACGTCCAGCGCACCCAGTTCGGCCAGCGGTCGAAGGCGAAGAAAGCCGTGTAGTAAGCTTCAGTGGTCGGGTTCTGCGGCCAGAAGTTAGTCCCGACGAGTTCCTGCGGCGTCTTGAGTGAGGTCGCCAGCATCCACAGGAAGGGCACGAGCCAGCTTACGCTGAGCAGAGACAAGACAATAAACGCGAAAATCTGAGCGCCGGTGAAACGCACCCGCCGCGCTGGCGCGGTTTGCGTGCGCGTAGTACTGACAGTTTGATTGGCTGTCGCCATAGGGACCTCCTTTAGTCTAGCATCCTCTACCAAGTAACGCCTGTGTGACTGTCCCTAGCTTTCGTAATACACCCACTTCTTGGAGGCCCAGAGTTGGATGCCGGTGATGGCCAGGATGATGATGAACAGGATCCAGGCCATGGCCGAGGCATAGCCCATCTGGAAGCCGACGCCGACCTTGCCGAAGGCGCGGCTGTAGAGATAGAGCACGTAGAACAGGAGGGACTGCCCGGGGCCACCTTCGCCAGGGTTACCGCCACCCGCGCTGGTGATGATGAAGGCCGTGGTGAAAATCTGGAACGTGCCGATGATGCCCGTCACGACCTGGAAGAAGATGGTGGGCGAGAGCAGGGGTAGCGTGATGTAGCGAATCTTGCTCCAGCCGACCGCGCCGTCGAGCGACGCCGCTTCATACAGGTCTTGCGGGATACCCTTGATGCCGGCCAGGTAGATCAAGACGTTGCTCCCAATCCACCACATGCCCATGACGACAAGGGCCGGCTTGGTCCAGGCCGGGTCCGTGAACCAGCCGACGCTGGGGATACCGAAGAAGCCAATGAAGCGGTTGAACAGGCCGTTGGGGGCGAGGATCCACTGCCACAAGAAGACGGCCGCCACACCGGCGAGCACGTTGGGCAGGTAGAACACGGTGCGGAAGAACTTGCCGCCCGGTACGTCGGTCGCTAACAGGAGCGCCATGGCGATGGCGATGACGACGACCAGTGGGGTCTTGAAAATAACCATCCAGAAGGTGTTCTGGAGACCCTTGTAGAAACGTTCGTCGGCAAACAGCGTGGTGTAGTTGTCGAGGCCAATCCACTGGGGATCGGTCGTGATGTTGTACTTGGTGAAACTGGTATAGAGCGAGTAGAGCATCGGGCCGGCCGTAAACACCAGGAAGCCAAGGAACCAGGGCAAGGCGAACAGCCAGCCTGTCAGGGCCTCTTTCACGGCGGGACGGAGGAAGGGGCTAGGTCGAGCTACTTCTGGTCGGTCAACGGCGACAGCCATACATACCTCCTTGAGTCGGTCGGTACGACGCCTGCGGCGCCTCCCCGGGTGTGCTGCGGAAGTCGTACCTCTCACTCGTTCCTGCGTTAGGCCCCCTGGTCTCACCTCCCGAAGGGTGTCACCCTTCGGGAGGTGAGAGTCGGATAGGCGCTCAGCGCGTGGGGTTACTTCGCCATCTGCGAGTCAATCGCCGCCTGCGCTTCTTGCATGCCCTGGGCGATGGGCAGGGTGCCCTGGAGCATCTTCTCACGGCGGTTGTCGATTTCCTGGCCCCAGCCCGGGTACTTCGGTACCACGTCCGTACCCTGGCTGTACTTCATGGCGTTCAGGAAGAACTGCCAGCGCGGGTCGCCCATGAGGCCCGGGTCCGCGGCGGCCGCGATGTTGGCCGACATGGCGTAGGTATCCCGCGACCAGGACGCGGCGCCATCCGAGCTAGTGGCGCACTTGATGAACTCCCAGGCCGGCTCGACGTTCTTCGAGCCGCGCGGGATGGACAGCGCGAAGCCACCGCTCCACGACGCCGGCTTGCCGTAGCTAGAGCTGTAGGGGACATCGCCCACGCCCAGGTCCAGGGCGACCTGGGTGGTCTTGCCCGAGGCGTCGGTCGAGGGGACGCGCGGGTTGAAGAAGTTCAACTGCGAGGTGTAGCCGTTGATGTCCACAATCATGGCGACCTTACCAGACATGAAGGCGTCATTGGGCGGCGCGCCGAAGCCCCCACGGAACTTGGCAAACTCGTTGTAGCCGCCGTAGCGGTCGTACCACTTCTTAATCCACTCCATGGTCTGGACCAACTTGGGGTCGGTGGCGGCGGGCTTGCCGTTCTGGACAAGCTGCGCGCCGTTGAGCCGGGCCCACAGGTTCCAACCGGCGTTCCCCAGGTCGGGGTGGAAGGCGATGCGCGCCCAGCTACCGTCAGGGTTCTTCTTGTCGAGCTTGTCGGCGTACTGCTCCAGTTCTTCCCAGGTCTTCGGCGGCTTCTCAGGGTCGAGGCCGGCTTCCTTGAAGGCGACCTTGTTCCAGTAGAGCACGCGCACGTCGGTCTCGAACGGGATGCCGTACGGGTCGCCGTTGACGGTGGCCTCGCTCCAAGTGAACGGCCAGAACCCCGCGCCGGTGACACCGTCGCGCCGCGCCAGTTCGCCCAGGTTCGTGTCAATCTTGTCGTTGGCGCGCTGGACCAACTGCGGGCGGTCCTCGACGATGACGTCGGGCATACCCGAGCCGGCGGCGACGGCGGCGATGTTGGCCGTCCAGATGTCGCCGAAGGGCTTGGGCGTCTCGGTAATCTTGATGTTGGGCAGTTTGGCCTGGCACAGACTGATGACACGCCGAATCGCCGTGCGGCGTAGCGGCGAGGACCAGAAGTGCCAGAGTTCCACATTACCGGACACCTGGGGGTTCAGCTTGACGGCGGCTGCACCGCCGGCCGCGCCAGACGCCGCGCCACCGGCTGTCGCCGCTGTGGTTGGCTGAGCGGCCGAGGCGGTGGTCGGGGCCGCGGGGGCGGCGGGCGCAGTCGTCGGGGCCGCAGGGGCGGCGGGCGCGGTGGTCGGTTGGGCGGCCGCCTTCGGCGCCTCCGTGGCCTTCGGCGCCTGCTGAGCGGGCTGCTGGGCACAGGCGCTGATCATCAGCCCCAGGGCCAGAATGGCGATCCACATGACCAGACTTCTTTGACGCATGTTGTCCTCCTCCTTTGGAGATTGAAGTGAATGGGGAGTTGTATAGCGTGGCGCCGAGGTCGCAGTATGGGCTGCGGTGACGCTCTATGCTAGCACGCGGCTCTCGTCCCTGGCCTATCATTATACAGCAAAGCGAGCGAACGAGCTACTTTTTATGGCGACTTATTGCCAATAACAGGCGAGGTTGGGGTGGGGGCAGCGCGGCCCCGAAGGGGGGTAAACGACAGCTTTGAGTGTCGGTCGTAGCTACCGAGGGTTATCCCGAACGAAGTGACCTGTGCCCTGTACTCAGGGTAGGGATCTGCTCCGCAAACAGACGCAGAGCAGATCCTTGGCTCCGCTCAGGATGACAGACGGCTCCTAAGATGGGGCAAACCAGACCTTGAAGGTCTTGATCTCGTAGGGCGCCAGGTCGAAGGTCAGGCCGTCGCGGTCGAAGGCGATGTCCTCGGCCTCTTGCTCAACCAGGTTGCATTCCTGGACGCGTCGGACCGGCTGGCCGAAGCCGAGCCGCGCGCCCCGCGAGCGGTACTGCATCGTCTCGTACGCGCGCACAATCCAGGCGTCGTCATCCTCGGCCCGCTTGACCGTCTCAACGATCACGTTCTCGTGGTCCACTGTCAGCAAGCTGAAGCGCGTTGGCAAGTGGCCGTGGGGATGGTCAGGGGAAGTGGCCGCCAGGAGCGGCACATTCAGGTCGTAGCCCGCCTGGACTACACCACCCGTTCGCCAGTCGCCCTGGTGGGGCAGCAGGCTGTAGGTGAACTCGTGGCGGCCCTTGTCGGCCAGCGGGTCCGGACGGACCGCCGACTTGATGAGGGTCAGGCGCATGACGTTGTCCCGAATGTCGTAGCCATACTTGCAGTCGTTGAGGAGCGCGACGCCATAGTTGCCCTCGGAGAGGTCG
The DNA here is from genome assembly GCA_964522005.1 of uncultured Anaerolineales bacterium. Classification (GTDB taxonomy): domain Bacteria; phylum Chloroflexota; class Anaerolineae; order Epilineales; family JAHCIE01; genus JAHCIE01. The sequence continues at coordinate 7,366 of CAZFUK010000065.1, forward strand.
GCCCACTTGTGGGCGGAGACTTCGAAGCGCGCCCAGTCCCAACTGGTGTTCCAGTGGGTGGGCCGTTCAATCTGCCCAAACTGGATGTCGTAGGTTGCCCGCGTGGAGCGCACGTCTACCTGAAATGCTACTTTAAGCAAGGTTTGTGCCTCGCGCCAGTCTACCGTCGTCCGGAAGTCAATGCGCGGGTTGTCGCGGTAGAGCGTGAGGCGCTGGGTGATGATCGAGTCGTCGTAGCGCCAGACCAGCCTCAACGTGCCCCGCAATGGTCCGGTCTCCTCGATGGCCGCCTCCACCAGCTCGTCCACCTCGGTCAGCTTGTCCTGGTAGTAGATGTCAATGTCCCAGGCGTCGAAGGCCATCGGCTTGTCCACGAACGTCTGGAAGACGTTGCCGCGCCCGCCCTGGGCCAGCACTTCGCGGTCCGCCCGCTTGTCCCAGAGCGACACGAGCTGGCCGTGGGCGTTCAGCTCCAGGCGGTAGAAGCGGTTTTCGAGGCAGGACGGGCTGATGGTCATAGCGTCGGCGGTGGAAGAGACGCCAGCCGCCTGGGACGTGATGGGCAGGGCGTGGTAGCCGAGGGCCGGCACACCCCGCGTCTCGACCAGCAGCCGCTGCTCGCCGCCCTCTTCGACCACCTGAACCGCCGCCGGGCGGTCGCCGTCCACCAGAACTGTCTTGCCCTCCAGTTCCTGGGTCAGCGGGAGCGACACCAGGCCGTCGCGCGGCCAGGACAGCGAGTTGAAGACGACGAGAGCGGGCGTCGTCAGCTGAATCTCGCCCGCCAGCCGTTCGTAGGCGTCGGTGAGGGCACGCTGGCCCAACGCCGCCACGTGCGCGTAGTCGCGCAGGCTGTCCTCGTAGACCTGGCGGATGGACGAGCCGGGCAAGATATCGTGGAACTGGTTGAGCAGAATCAGCTTCCAGCCCTCGTCCAGGTCGGCCAGTGGGTAGGCGGCCTGCCGCAGCAGGATGTCGGACAGGGCGCTGGCCCACTCGGCGTCGTGGTAGAGGATTTCGGACTTGCGGTTGGCGCGCTTGCTGGCCGCCTGCGAGGTGTAGGTGCCGCGATGGAACTCCAGGTAGAGTTCGCCGTCCCACGTCGGCAGAGGCTTGTCGGCCACGCGCTCGGCCAGGCGGGCGAAGTAGGCCTCGGAGGTTGCCTGGGCCACGCTCGGCAGGCCGGGCAGGTTTTGAAGCACACGCGCCGACTCCAGCATCTCCTTGGTCGGGCCGCCGCCACCGTCACCCCAGCCGTAGAGCAGGAGCAACTCGTTGTTAACGTCCTTCTGGCGGTAGTTGTCCCAGATGCCGCGTACGTCGTTGGGCGTGAACTGGCCGTTGTAGGTGTAGATACGCGACCCCTGTTCGGGTGTCGTGACAAAGTGGGTGAGCAATTCGGTGCCGTCCAGGCCGCGCCAGTTGAAGGTGTCGTAGGGGAAGCGGTTGAACTGGCTCCAACTCAGCTTGGACGTGAGGAAGTACTTCATGCCCGACTTCCGCGCGATCTGCGGCAGAGCGTAGGAGTAGCCGAAGACATCGGGCAGCCACAGCAGGGTTGAGTCAACGCCGAACTCCTGCTTGATGTAGCGCGTGCCGTGCAGGAACTGGCGCACCAGCGACTCGCCGCTGGTCAGGTTGGTGTCCGCCTCGATCCACATGCCGCCCGTGATCTCCCACTGGCCGGCCTGGATGCGCTCCTTGACCCGGTCAAACAGGCAGGGGAAGTCGTGCTTCAGGTACTCGTAGAGCTGGGGCGACGAGTGCATGAAGCGGTACTCGGGGTACTGGCGCATGAGGTGGAGCGTGGTGGCGAAGGTGCGGCTCGCCTTCTCGCGCGAGTGGCCCAGGCGCCACAGCCAGGCCATGTCAATGTGCGCGTGGCCGATGCCCACCACGTGCGGCTTGATCTCGGCCACCTCGTAGAGCCGTTCCATGTCGGCGCGCAACTGGCGCTCAGCCTCGGCCACGGACTGGTAGAAGGCGGGCGAGCCGGGCCGCGTCCAGTCTAGCTTCAGGAAGGCGCGGTTGAGGCTGTCCAGAATCTGGAGGCGGCGCAGGTCGCCCTCGTCCAGTTCCAGGACCGCTTTAATGAGCGTGTCGGCCAGGTAGAAAAACCGCTCGGTCGGCTCGTCAATCAGGGCCAGCTGCGCCAGGCGGAAGCGCCGGCGGTCGGGCACGCCCAGGACACCGCTCCACGCGCGCAGGGCCAGGTGGAACTGACCGCGCTGGACCACCTCCGGCGGCAGCCAGGCCTCCTCGTGCCAGATGTCAATGCCCTGGAGCGGCTCGCCGTTGACGTAGACCAGCGTCTCGGCCGTCGAGTCGCCGCCGTCGCGCGGGCCGACCAGGAAGCGCAGGTAGACCTTGCCGTCGCGCCAGGTCTCCGGGATGGTCAGCCAGGCGCGGAACCAGGCCACGACGTCGTAGCCACCCCAGTAGTCGCCGACGCGGAAGTCGGCCCAGTCGCTGTCGTCGAAGCGCGGGAAGGCCGCGCCGAGCGGGTCCGCCTCGCGGAATTTGAACTGGGGAATGGGCAGAATCTCGCGGTAGAGCGCCTGCCGGATTTCGACCAGTTGTTTTTGAAGTTTCTCGACCGTATAAAAATTCATGGCAATACTCGTTCCGCCACAGCAAGACTGGCGTAGTCTCCCACACTCTCTCCGAGGCCCGCCGGTAGAATCTCACACACACCTAACGCGTGGGGCAGGCACTCCGCGCGCAGGATCGGCCACAGCACCGGTTCAAGGAGCGCCCGCTGGCGGCCAAAGATGCTGCCAATGACGATGCGCTCCGGATTGAGGATGTCCACCAGGAGGGACAGCCCCTGGCCGAGTTGACGCCCGACGGTCTCAAACACGCGCCGGGCGAGTGGGTCGCCCGCCTGGGCGGCGCGGCCCACGACCTCGGCGGTCACGCCTGGCAGGTCGGCCTCGGCCGGGCACCAGGCAGGCGGGCGGCCCATCTGGAGTTCGGCCTGGGCGTAGGCCTGGCCGAGTTGGGCGATGCCGCCGCCAGAGCAAAAGCCCTCGAAGGAGCCGAGCTTGCCGTAGCCGACCGGCCCCCACTCGGCCAGCCGCACATGGCCGACCTCGCCCGCCATGTCGCTCGCCCCGACGTAGAGCTGACCGTTGAGAATCAGCCCCGCGCCCATGCCCGTGCCGAAGGTCAGAAAGATCATGTGCCGGCAGCCCTGGCCCGCGCCCCAGCGCCACTCGGCCAACGCGCCGGCGTTGGCGTCGTTCTGGAGGTTGGCGGGCACGCCGAAGCGGTCGGCCAGGGGCGAGACGACGTCCACGCCGTCCCAGCCGGGCAGGTTGGGCGGCGACAGGATCAGGCCGCGCCGGCTGTCCATCGGGCTGCCGCAACTGACGCCGATGGCGGCCGGCGCCGCGCCTAGCTCCCCGCGCAGCCCGTCGAGTTCGGTCACCAGTTGGCCCACCGCGTCGGCGGGCGTGGCGGGCGTCGGGAAGCGGCGCTTGCCTAGGATGTCGGGGCGGCCACCGGTGGACGCGGCGAGGCAGACGGCGCACTTGGTGCCGCCAATGTCCACCCCGGCCAGGTACTGCGTCATGCGAAGAAGTCCTCCTCGATCTGAGCGCACAGGGCATGGTAAATCGCCAGGTGCCGCTCCTGGATGTCGGTTGTCTCAGTCCACGGGACACAGATGGCTGTATCGCACAGCGCCTTCATCTGGCCGCCGCTCTGGCCCGTCACGCCGACCGTCTTGACACCGCGCGCCCGCGCTACCCGCAGGGCGTTGAGCACGTTGCGCGAGTTGCCCGATGTGCTGATGCCGATTAGCACGTCACCGGGGCGACCGTAGCCGTAGACCTGCTGGGCGAAGATCATGTCGGCGGCCACGTCGTTGGCGTAGGCCGTCAGCAGCGCGGTCTGGCTGACGAGGGAGATCGCCCGCAGGGCGCCCTGGAGGTGGTCGGCCAGCGTGTCGGCGGTGGCCGGGTCCTGGTCGTGGAGGGCGGCGCGCACGTCGGAGGGCACGGGGCGCTTCTGGAGATAGCCCTTCATCAGTTCACCCACGACGTGCTCGCAGTCGGCGGCGCTGCCGCCGTTGCCGCACAGGAGCAGCGTGCCGTCCTGGTCGTAGCACGTCTTGATGAGACGATACGCTTCCTCGACCTGGGGGAGACAGGCTTGTAGTTCCGGGTATTTGGTGATGAGTTTATCGAACCAGCGAGACATAATGTTTCCTCCTCCATCTACAACCGTAGCCGCCGCATTTGCTCGTCAGGGGCGCCCACCGCCCGCGCCTGTTCGCGCAGCAGGCCCTCTAGCCACTGGACCCTGTCGGGCCGCTCGGCGGTTAAGGACCGTTCCTGGCCGGGGTCGGTCGGGTTGTGGAACAGCAGGTCGCCCATCGCCATCGGCTGCTCGTGGGCGTAGTCCACCGGCAGCGGCACGCGCCAGACCGGCATCTCGACGCCGGGGATGAACTGGCCGGCCTGGATGGCCGGGTAGTCGTGGACCCGCCGCTCGCGCTGGCCCATGCCAAAGCCCAGGCCCTGCTGGACGTGGTGGGTGTAGAGCGCGGCGGGCGCCTGGTCGGGGTCGTGGTAACGCAGCAGCGTCCACTCGCCGGCCGTGATGCCGACGCGCTTGTTGTTGTAGGCGTAGACGGCGAACTCGCGGTGGCGGTCGGCCTCGCCACGCAGCACGGGCGCGAAACTGCGGCTGTGGACGTGCTCGCCCTCCGGTACGCCTACGCCGAGCAGGTCCAGGACGGTGGCGTACAGGTCCACCGTCTGGGTCACCGCGCCGACATGCTGGCCGGGAGCCTTCCAGGCCGGGTGCCAGACCAGCAGCGGGATGTGGCACAGGGTATGGTAGAGCGGGGCGTGGGGCTTGCCCATCCAGCCGTGCTCGCCCAGGTAGTGGCCGTGGTCGGTAGTGACAATGACACACGTGCGGTCCCACAGGCCGTAGCGGTCGAGGCGGTCGAAGACCCCCTCCAGCCAGCGGTCCACCATCGTCAGCTTGCCCGCGAACTGGGCGCGGACCCAGGCCAGTTCGGCCTCGTCCAGCGCCGACGGCCCCTCGTCCACGCGGCCGTAGCGCGGCCAGGGGTTGTAGCGCCGATAGTCGGCGTCGGTGTAGAGCGAGCGGTAGGGTTCGGGGATGTGGAACGGCTCGTGGACGTCGAAGCTATCCACGTGGAGGTAGAACTGGGGCTGATCGTGGTTGCGGTCGAGCCAAAGCGCGGTGGCCTGCATGACCTGGGGGCCGAAGAAGTCGGCCTCGCCCCCGAAGTCCTGCACGTTCTGGAGATAGACCGGCCCCTCGGTCGCGCGCTGGGCCAGCATCTTCACGGCCCAGTCGGGCACGTGGCGCACGGGGTCGGTGCGCCAGTTGTCCATCTCGTGGCCCCGGATGAAGTCGTAGCCGTGGAAGTCGTAGGGGTAGCTGTGGCTGCCCCACTCGAAAAAGTGGTAGTGGTCGGTGACGAGGTGAGTGGCGATGGGCCGGCCTGAGCGGCGGGCCAGGTGGGCGATGGGCTGGTCCCACGGCTCCAGCGGCCCCCAGAAGCGCCACCAGAACTCCTGGACGCCGGCCCAGATTTCGCGGCGGGCAGGCATACAGGGCAGCGAGCCGACGTAGTGGTGGTCGAAGATCGCGGCGCGCTGGGCGAAGGCGTCCAGGGTCGGCGTCAGCACCCAATCATTCCCGTAGCACTTCAGGAAGTGCCGATTGAGCGAGTCGATCTGGATCACAATGACACTCAGCGGGTCGGCCATGCTCTCCTCAGAAGAGGTAGACAGAAGGGACAGAATGGACAGAATAGGCTCAAGTCTTATGTGTGATTAAATTTACATTTGTATTCTTACCCACAATTCGCGGGCTGGCTGCCCCTATTGCCATTGGCCTCAGGATACACCCGGACGGCTGAGTTGACAATGTCTGGCCGCCCTTGCATAGGGTCTTGCATGGTGGTACTCGTTCTTGACCTAACCCCCCGCCCCCTTCCCTACCAAGGAAGGGGGAGCCGGTCAGGGCCAAGTTACCCCTCCCCTCCCTGCCAGGGAAGGGGGAGCCAATGAGGGCCAAGCCACCCCTCCCTTCCTAGGGGAGGGGACGGGGGAGGGGTTCGGGGCGGTCCACGACATCGAAAGGACCGCTATTCCACGCCCCAACCGTCAACCCTCGCTCGGTGGGCAGAACGTCCGTCCACCCCACCCGAATCGTCCGCGTTTCGCCTGGCAGCAGGCAGAAGTGATTGTCCTCAAAGTAGGCATAGCCGGGGCTGCCCAGGGGGCGGTCGTCGTCCAGCCAGACAAACAGGGCTGCGATGGCGCCGATATTGATCACTGTGACCGTCGTCTCGTCCGCGCCGGTCTCCGTCCGGTAGACCGCTAACTCAGTGGGAGGAACACTCAAGAAGGGGGCGAGGGTGTCGGCTCGGCTGAAGGGGTAGCGGTTGGCGGCCAGGAGAGCACCATCCGGTCCCGCCAGGGTCAGGTCCAGGTAAAAGACGTCTTCCCCGATGGCGGCCAGGGGCACGCGCAGCACGCCGGCTTCCACCGCGTGGCTGCCTACAGCGTCTACCCGCCATTCCCCCATGCCGTAGAGTTGGCCGCTCACTCCCACCAGCCGCGCCATAACGGTCCCTAGGTCCAACTGTGGCTGGTCGCCGACCAGCCAGACGCTCGCCTCGAAGTCGGCCTGACTGCCCCATGCTTGGGCCGCGAAGCGGGCGGTGAGGCTGAGGGGGGCGTAGGCGCGGGCGACGGCATAGTAGACCGGGCGCGGCCGGCCGAAGTAGTCCACCGCCGGGCCGCCGACGGCCATGGGATAGGGTTCGTTGAACTGCCAGGGCAGTGAGCCACTGTTGCGGAACTGGCGGCGGCGGTTGGCCTCCACCATGTAGCGCACGCCCTCGGCCTGCCAGAGTTGAGTGGCGCGGACGAGGGTAGGTAGGTCGTCTATCTCGCCCCAGACCTCGCGCCAGCCCGTGTGGCTCAGCCACCAGCCCGCGCCCAGGTGGTCCCACACGGGGTTGGCGCGGGTGACCGGCCAGCGGTTGGGGGGTGCGATGACGGCCTCAATGACCTTCAGGTTGCTCAGCCCCTCCGCGCCAAACTCGCTATGCAGCAGGTTGGCGCCCGCGTTGGCGAGGGTGTACTGGGCGGTGAGACCCTGGTGGAACCAGGGGCCATGCACGTCGTGCAGGGTCTCGGGTCGGGCGCGGCTGAGGTTGATGCCGTTGAAGGGCATAGGGCCAGAGGCCGAGGTGGGCAGCCAGTGGCGGTCGGGGTCGAGGCGGTGGACGACGTCGCGCAGCGCGGCGATGACAGGGGTGCTGTCGTCCAGGGGCAGGAAGTCCAGGCTTTCGAGTTCGTTGCCCGCGTCCCACAAGGCGAGGCAGGGGTGATTGCGCTTTTGCGGGATGATGCCTTCGGCTTCCGCGACGACACGGCGGAGATAGTCGGGGTCGTCGCTGGGCAGGCGGTC
>CAZFUK010000066.1:0-1577 GCA_964522005.1 uncultured Anaerolineales bacterium
GATTGGGCGCGGCGACGACGGGGATACCGGGCTTGATGATGCCGGCCTTCTCGGTCGCGATTTCCTCGATGGTGTTGCCCAGGATTTGGGTGTGTTCGAGGCTCAGCGCGGTGATGACGGCGACCTCGGGCCGAAGCACGTTGGTGGCGTCGAGCCGCCCGCCCAGGCCGACCTCGATGACGCCCACGTCCACGCCCTCGTCCGCGAACAGAGTGAAGGCCAGCGCGGTGGATAGCTCGAACGTGACCAGTTCGGGCATGCTGTCGAAGACCGGGCGCAGGCGTACCAGGTGCTCGACAATGACCGCCTCGCTGGGCAACTGGTCGTCCACCCGCATGCGTTCGCGATAGGTGTGTAGGTGGGGCGAGGAGAACAGGCCGACGCGGTAGCCCGCCGCGCGGAGGATGCTGGCGAGCATGGCCGAGGTCGAGCCTTTGCCTTTGCTGCCGGCGATGTGCAGCGTCTTGAAGCGCGTCTGCGGGTTGCCGAGTCGGTCCAGCAGGCGAGCCATGGGTTCGAGCGTGCGCTCGTGGCCCGACTTGATGCTGCGCTCGCCTTTGACCCGCTGCGGCGCGTAGAGATAGTTCAGGGCGTCCTGGTAATTCATAGCGTGTATACTATTCAGGGCCGGGAAAAAGGCAAGGCAGCTAGGGACGGAGGACGGAGGACGAAAGACGGAGGATGCGAGATGGAAGGCGGCAGACTGACTACCGGCTACCGACTACCGACGACTGACCATTGAAGTTTGTACGGGGTGGGGGGTGTGATGTAAACTAACGGGACAGTCCGCGTGAGCCTTCGAGTGTACGAGAGTCCCATGCTCAACCGTCGTTTTGTGACCCTATGGCTTGCCATGTTTCTGAGCGGAGTGGCGAGCGCGCCCGTCGTGGCGCTGTTCTCCGTCTACATCGAGGCGGAACTGCACCAGACGCCCCTCTTCGCCGCCAGCTATCGCTCGATTTACATGCTGCTGGCCGGCGTGTTTTCCATCGTGGGCGGCGCGCTGTGCGACAGCCTGGGCCGCAAGCAGACCTTCCTGTTGGGGCTGACGAGCACCCTGGCCCTGGCGGCCGCCTTCCTGGTCGGCCACCCGCTGCTGCTCCTGCTGCTGTTCCTGTACGCCGGTATCACCACGGGCCTATATACCACGGCCGGGCAGACTTATATGATGGCCTCGGTGCCGCAGACGACGATGGGGCTGGCGACCGCCGTCTACTTCCTGGGCTACACGCTCAGTAACTCGCTGGGCAGCTACGCCGTCGGCCAGATCGTGGAGGCGGCCAGTTTTCGCGCCGCCGGTCTGGTCCTGCTCGCCCTGGCCGTGATCGCGCTCCTCCTGGCGGTGCTGTTCCTCCCGTCGCTGCCGCGTCAGGGGCGCCATGGGTCCGTGGCCTTCGCCGAGACGCTGGCCGGTTATTGGACCATCGCCCGGCGGCCCTCGGTGGCCCTGTTGCTCGGCCTGCGCATTCTGCCGACCATCTACTGGGGCATGGCGACGCTGCTCATTCCCCTGCTGATCTACCGCGCCACCCAGTCGCCCGTCGAGGCGGCGCAGTACGCCAGCGTCAGCCTGCTCG
>CAZFUK010000066.1:1677-13568 GCA_964522005.1 uncultured Anaerolineales bacterium
GCGACCGAACTCGTGTGGAGCTTCAGCATGATGGCGGGCAACCTGCTCGGCGGCCAACTTGTCGAGTGGAACGCCGGTTTGCCCTTCCTCGTCGCGGGCCTGGTCCTCCTGCCCGTGATTCCAATGGCCTTGCGCCTCTTCCAGACGCGGCAGAGCGCCGAGGCCCTGGCGAAGACGTGAGATATGCGGTTTTTGCTCTATCCTGTATTACAACGACGCCGCTGTCTGTTAAAGTGGGTGACAGCAATAGTGATGCTGGCTGCCCTCGTCCTGGCGCTGGCGGCCTGTCAGTCTGGGGCCGTTCTTGGCAACGTCACGGTCGAGCCAACGGTCATTTCCCCCAACGCCGACGGCAAGGACGACCTCGCCCGCATCCACTACGCGGTAGGGCGTACCGCGCTGGTGACGACGGTGTTCGTCAGCGCGGACGGCCAGGCGCACGTCTGGCGCAAGGACGAGCGCCGCTCCCCCAACTCGTATGATGGCCTGTTCAACGGCATCATCGAGGGCCGCATGCTGCCCGACGGCGTCTACACCTGGCGCATCACGGCCACGCCGGTGGAAGGCGGCGCGCCCAGCCAGGTCCAGGGCCAACTGGTCATCCAGGGCGCGGACCAGTCGCGGCCCGACATTACCCAGTTCACCGTGGTGCCCGACGAGTTCACCCCCAACCAGGACGGCATCAACGACCGCGTGACCGTGGGCTATGTGCTGGCGAAGGCGGCCACGGTGCGCGTCTACCTGGAGGACGACAAGGGCCGCTTCGTGGCGTCCTTGCTCGAACAGAAGAAGGGGCCCGTCGAGCCGGGCCAGCCGGGCCGCCACCAGTACGACTATGACGCCGGCGTAGACGCCGACGCCCCCCCGCCGCCCGACGGCAAGTACAATGTCGTGGTCGAGGCCCGCGACAGCCTCGGCATCACCGTGGTCGAGCGCAAGCCGCTGACCATCCGCGAGGGCGGCGTGCCCCGCGTGACCATCATGGACAGCGCGCTGGGGCCGAGTGTCATCCCGCTCAATGAGACGCTGAGCATCACCGCGACGGTCAAGAACATCGGCACCACCCCCGTCCGCACCCAGGGGCCGCCGCCGGGCACGGTCTACACCCTCAACCAGAGCTACAACAGCCTGCGCCTGCCCCAATCGTCGGGCGCGTTCCGCCTCGGCGCGACGTGCGACGCCCTGGCCGTGGACCTTGACTATCCCTATCGCTGGCAGTTGGGCGACCCGGCCAGTCTCGAACGGCGCACGGTTGAGGGGCGGACCCTGTTCTGCCCGCCCGGCGCCCCCAACGGTCAGTGCCCGCTGGAAGAGCGGACCGTCGGCGACAAGACGTATGCCTACCTGCTGCCGGGCCAGACCGTCCAGGTGACGGGCAAGATTCGCTTCACCGACCGCCCCTTGCGCCGCACGACGCTGTGCTACCTCGCGCTCATCCAGGAGGACGTGCGCAAGCACGAGGAGTCGGTCAACCCCACGCGGGTCACGGTGGAGTATTAACCAATGAGCGGCGTACCTAACCCCCCGTCCCCCTTCCCTACGAGGGAAGGGGGGGCAGGCAGGGGCGAGGTAGCCTGGCCCGAACCCCCCTCCCTTCGTAGGGGAGGGGATGGGGGAGAGGTCCGGCTCGCCGTCATCATCGTCAGCTTTAATACGCGCGACTTGCTGGCCGCCTGCCTGGAGTCGGTGGCGCGCGAGCTGGCCTACCTCCCATTTCCCGCTTCCTCCACCTCCGTCCTGGTCGTGGACAACGTCTCCGGGGACGGCAGCGCCGCGATGGTCAGCGGGCGGTTCCCGTGGGTCCACCTGATGCAGCCGGGCGTCAACCTCGGCTTTGCCGCCGGCAACAACCTGGCCCTGCGCGCGCTGGGCTTTCGTCCGACAGGCGACGAAGCTCCCCGCTCGGCCGCCGTCGCCGGGTCCCTGGGCCTGATGGATACAGGTGAGACGCCGCCGGACTACGCCCTCCTGCTCAACCCGGATACCGTGGTCCAGCCAGGGGCACTGGCGGCCCTGGTCCAGTTTCTCCAGACCCACCCGTTGGCCGGTATCGCCGGCGGCCGGCTGAGCTACCCCGAAGGCCAGTTCCAGCACTCGGCCTTCCGCTTCCCCGGCCTGGCGCAGACCGCCCTCGACCTGTTCCCGCCGCGCGGCCGGCTAGCGCGGGTGATGGAGACGGGGCTGAACGGGCGCTATTCGCGCGCCCTGTACCTGGGCCAGACGCCGTTCGAGGTCGAGACGCTGCTCGGCGCGTGCCTCATGGTACGGCGCGAGGCGATTCAGGCGGTGGGCCTGCTGGACGAAGGCTTCTTCATGTACGCCGAGGAACTGGACTGGTGCCGCCGCATCAGCCGCGCGGGCTGGCGGCTGTACTGCGTGCCGACGGCCCAGGTCGCCCACTTTGAAGCCCAGAGTACGCGCCAGTTCCGCGCCGCCATGTTTGTCGAGTTGTGGCGCAGCCGCCTGCGCCTGTTCGACAAGCACCACGGCCCCGTCTACCGCGCGGCCCTGCGCCAGCTGGTCTGGCTCGGCGCAGCCTGGGGCCGCCGGCGCAGCCGGGGCCCGCAGCGCGAGGCCTATACGCAGATAGTGGAGGAGTTACGCGGTGAGATTGCGAAGTAGACGTAACGTGTTCCCTCTCCCTCTGGGAGAGGGCTAGGGTGAGGGTCTGTGACCTTCCCTGCCATTACGGCTGTTGTCTTAACGAAGGACGAGGCGCGGCACATCCGCGACTGCCTGGCGAGCGTCGCCTGGGCCGACGAGCGGCTGGTCGTGGACTCGGGCAGCCACGACGGCACGCAAGGGCTGGTGATGCTGGCGGGGGCGCGGCTGGTCGAGCGGCCCTGGCAGAACTACGCCGACCAGCGCAACGCGGCCCTCGGCCTGGTGAGCACACCCTGGACACTGTTCGTGGACGCCGACGAGCGGGTCCCGCCGGCCCTGGCCGACGAGATTCGGCAGGTGACTGCCCTGACGGACGAGAGCGCGCCGGCGGGCTACTGGATTCCCCGCCACAACTACATCTTCGGCCGCCTGACGCGGGGGGGAGGCTGGTGGCCTGACTACCAACTGCGGCTAATGCGCACCGACCGCGCCCGCTACGACCCCGAGCGGGCGGTGCACGAACTGGTGCAACTGGACGGCCCGGCCGGCTATCTGGCCCAACCCCTGGTCCACCTCAACTACGACTCGCTGGCCCAGTTTCGGCGCAAGCAGGCCGTCTACACCACCTACGACGCCGGTATCCTCTACGCGGCCGGCCGGCGCGCTCGCCCCCACAACCTGGTTCTCCAACCCCTGCGCGAGTTCTACCGCCGTTTCGTCACCTGGCACGGCTATCGCGATGGCTGGCACGGCGTGCGCCTCGCCCTGCTGATGACCTACTACGAGTGGGTCAAGTACGCCAAGCTGTGGGGGCTGGCGCGGCGCGGGTAGGCGGCCGGACCAGAGGGCCTATCTTTGCCTGCCGAGTCGAGTGGTGTTATAATGACCCTGCCGCCGCTCTGCTGACGCCTGCCCTGGCAGGCGGGCACGGCGTTTTTTGTCGGCGGAGATGGACGGGGGCCTGAACGCCGCCGCCTGGCGGAGCCGCGCCGTTTAGGGTGCGGAGACGATATGGTGGCCTGAACGCCGCTGCCCGTCCTGTCTCTAGTTGGAGGACCGTTGCGTCGCCCATTCCCCCTGTTCCTGCTCGCGCTGGCGCTCCTGGCCGGCCTGGGCTTGCGCCTGCTTCAACTGGGCGGGCTGAGCCGGGCCGAGAGCCTGAGCGCCGCCTGGGCCGCCCTGAACCCGCCGCCGACCCCGTGGCCGACGTGGACGCCCATCCCCACCGCCGTGGTGGAGGAGGCCACCCCCGTCCCGCTACCGCCGCCGTCGGGCGCGCTCAAAGCGGCCCAGTTCCCCTTCGAAACCTGTGTAGTGAGTTGGTGCGAGGAGTACTACAGCGGGTTTGACCAGGGTGGGCCGGTGGGGGGCATCGTCGCCGCGCGGCGGAGCAACGAGATTAACTATTACTGGGGGCTGGACCAGCCGACGGCGAACTGGGCGTCGAGCAGCAGCCAGGTTGGCCCCGACAACTGGGCGGCGCGTTTCCGCCGCCGCATTCGCCCCATTACGCCCGGCATCTACCGCTTCTTTATCTACCACGACGACGGCGTCAAGGTCCTGGTCAACAATGTCGCGGTCTGGCCCAACGACGAACTGTGGTCTCCCGCCGGCCCTCCGACGACTTTCGACCAGTTTCGGCGGGATGTGCGGGGCAACGAGGACCTGGACATCGAGATTCAGTTCTATGATCGCGACGGCCTCGCCTACCTGCGCTTCTGGTGGGAGTTTGAGCCGTCGTGCGAGTTAGACCCCACAGGGGCGGACTGTCGGCGGTTCCCGCTGTTCTTCAGCGGCTGGCGCGGCGAGTACTACAACTCGCCCAACTATCCATCGAGCCGCTATCTGGAAGCCGAGTGGGGGCCCTACGAGACGAATAACCTGACGGTCGTCCGCGACGACCGCGCCAGCGGCCCCGACTATCCGGGTCAGCCCGGCGAAGGGCTGTACTTCGATTGGGCGCAGGCCCCACCCGTCAGCGGCATCGCGAGCGACGGCTGGATGGCGCGCTGGACGCGCAAGGTTGAGTTCGCCGGCGGCTTCTACCGCTTCTACCTCCGCACGGACGACGGCGGACGCCTCTGGCTGGGGAACGGAGGCTCGACCGTCTGGCCGTACAACAATCTGTCCCTGGTCATCAACGATTGGCGCTGTCCGACGGGCGGGACCTGTCCCCAGTTGGACCCGCCCGCGTTGAGCAATCCGGCGGCCCTGGGGCCCCACACCGTGGTGAAAGACCTCTATCTCTCGCCCGGCGTCTACCTCGTCCGGGTAGACTTCCAGGACATCTATGGCTCGGCCACGGTGCGCTTCTGGTGGGAGGCCCGCTGATGCCCTCTCTCTCCTCCTCCCGCGCGGCGGCCCTGGCCGCCCTCCTCCTGGCGCTGACGAGCCTGGTCGCCCTGGCCTGGCAGCAGGGTGAGCACGCCGGGCGCGGCGAGAACGGGGCCGCGCTGAACATGGCGGCGCCGCTCCAAACCGAGGCCGCGACGCCGACCGTGACGCTCACGGCCGCGACGGCGGCGGCGACACGGACGCCGACCCCGACCGGACCCGCGACGACCGCGACCCGCACACCGACGCGCGCATCCAGCCTGTGCCCCGAACGAGCGCCTGGGACCGCGACGCCGGACGCCCAACGCTGCAAGTTCTACTATCCGGTCATCCTCGACGGCTTCCCGATTCTAGAACCGACCCTGACCGTGCAAGTGGACGCCAGTAACACGACCCGCCTGGCCTGGTCTCTCTCGGCCGATGACCAGAGCTACTTCACCCCGGCCACACCCATCCCGAACCGAGGAGGGTCCGACAGCCTCCAGTGGATTGTCCGGCGCAGCACCCAAGTCGTCGTGAGCGGCGGCGCCCTTCGCCTGCTAGACCCCGAAGATGTGTGCGTCACTCAGCAGACGAGCTACCAGATTGGCAGCGCCTGCGCCGGCGGCTCGTCCAGCGCTTCGCCGACCCCCACCCGCTCGTCCGGCACGTCCTCCGTCATCTACTACTACCAGGTCGTGGCGGTGACCGCGTGGCGGAGTTACCCCAGCAACATCGTGACAAGTTACAATGTTAGCGCCCCCCTGGTGTGGTCGGAGTACCGCGACGGCAGCTGGGACATCTGGAAGTTCGATGGGCAGGACCCGGTTAACCTGACGGCGGATTGGGGCACGAGCGACGAGATCGAGCCGCTGGTCTCGCCGGACGGACGCTTCATCGCCTTCGCGTCGAATCGCCTCGTGGGAACGCCCGACCCTGGCGGCACGAACCGCGCCAACTACGAGATCTATGTCATGGGCGTGGACGGCAGCAACCGGCGGCCCTGGACCCAGACAACGGGGTATACGAGTGTTCACCCCTTCTGGTCGCCGAATGGGCAGCAACTCGCGTTCACGAGTGACGCCGGCACGTTCAACACCCTGGACATCTTCACCCTGGACGCCTTCCCCAGCGCGCCGCTCCTGGTGAGCACAGGCGACACACCGGGTGTGCGCCGCCTGACCTGGCCCGACCCGCCCGCCACCGTGCCGCCCACGCCGAGCGTGCCGGCGCCGACGCCCAGCCCGACGACGACGCCCAAGACGGATCCCACGTCCACGCCGACGGCGACCATATCCCCCTACGATAACTTCTTCCGCCAGTCCACCAGCCGCGAGGCCAGCTGGTCGCCCGACGGGACGCGCATCGCCTTTGTGAGCAACCGTGCCCTGGGGAACCAGGGCTGCGGTCAGGAAGAGGTGTATGTCATGCGCAGCGATGGACGGGCGCAGCAGCGCGTCACCTGCTCGCGCGGGCAGAACCTCTGGCCGCGCTGGTCGCCGGACGGCCAACGCCTCGTCTTCATCTCGAACCGCGACGGCAACTGGGAGGTGTACACCATCCGGCTGGATGGCAGCGATGAGCGGCGGCTGACGAACAACCAGACGACGGACACCCAGCCGTCGTGGGCGCCAACGGGGCGTGAGATTGTCTATGTCGGGGAGTGCTTCGACTTGAACACCCAGTCCTTGCGGCGTGGGCTGTGCCTGCTGCCGCTGGACCGGAGCGAGGCGCCGAAGCTGATCCTGCCCACCCAGGGCGATGTCTACGCCCCCTCGTGGAGCGGCTAAAGGCGCCGGCGTCCGACTTGAATCAGAAACCCGTTTCCTGCGCGGAAACGGGTTTCTCATTATGAGGGCGGTCACCGCGCCCTGACTCACGAGGGAAGACTAGCGGGGGAAAACGAAGGCGACCTCGGCCACGCGGCCCTTGCGGTTCAGTTCAAACTCGACGGCCTGCCCCGGCGTGACCGCGCTTACCTCGGCCAGGGCCGAGTGGTAGAAGCGGTACTCGCGGCTCGTGTCGTCGTCCACCAGGGTCCCGACGCCGCGCTCCGCGTCGTAGTCCTTGACGTGGCCGTAGGACAGGACGGTGTACTGACCGGCGAACTCGTCCGCGGCGCGGGGCGCAGGGCGCGGCGCGGGGGGCGGCGCGGGTGGGGCGTCGAAGGTGGCGCGTGGCGCGTGGACAGGTGGACGGGACGGCGGGGGCGCGGGCGGCGCCTCTTCCCGCTCTACCAGCCGCTGGGGTCGCTCGACCCGCGTCTCGCTGCTCTCCACGGCGCGCGGCGCGCAGCGGGGGCACTGGGTGGGCGGCTCGACGGGCAGGCCGGCGTCGGCCAACTGCCGCTGCTCTTCGACGGTGAAGACGAAGGTGCGGCCACAGGTGGCGCACTGGACCAGTTGGTCGGTGAAGCGGCCAACTGGAGGGGCGGCGGGCGCGGGTTTCACGCCCACCGGGCTGACTTTGGAGGAACGTCGGCGCGAGCCTCGCATAGTTACGCTTCGCTCTCCGCCGGCGCCGTTTCTTCGGCCGGCGCGCTGTACGCCTGGTCCTCAACCGGGTCGGGCGCGGTGGCTGTCTCCGCCACAGGCGCGGCCCCGGCCCCACCCTCGCCCGCCGCGCCCTCCTGGGGCGCCTGCTTGAGGCTGAGGCTGACGCGTTTGTTGGCCATGTCCACCTTGAGGACCTTGAGGCTGTAGACCTCGCCCTCGCGGACGACGTCGCCGGGGTTGGTCACGGAACGATCGTTGGTCAGTTCGGAAATATGGATGAGACCCTCGACGCCCTCATCAATGCGGGCGAACGCGCCAAACTTGGCGAGGTTGGTGATCGTGCCGCGAACGAGTTGCCCCGGCTGGAAGCGCTGTTCCAGGTCGGACCAGGGGTCGGAGCGGAGGCGCTTCATGCTCAGGCCGATGCGGTTGCGGTCGCGGTCCACGTTGAGGACGTAGACTTCGACCTCCTGGCCGACCTTGAGCACATCCTTGGGCAGGGCATTGCGGTCCCAGGATAGCTCGGAGACGTGGATCAGCCCGTCGGCGCCGCCCAGGTCCACAAACGCGCCGAAGTCGGTGATGGACGTGACGCGGCCCTTGACCGTCGCGCCTTCGCGCAGCTGGTCGAGCAGGCGCTCCTTCTGGCCCTTGCGCCACTCTTTCCAGGCCACGCGCTCGGAGGCAATCAGCCGGCGCTGGCGGCGGTCCACCTCGATGACCTTGATCGGGATGGTCTGGCCGACCATGTGCGCCAGGCTATCGCCCTGCCCCGCGTTGACGATGTGCGAGCGCGGGATGAAGGCCTGCAGCTGGCCGAACTGGGCGATGAGGCCGCCCTTGTTCTGCCCGATGACCTTGGCCTCGACGATCTCGCCGCTCGTCAGCAACTCGTTGGCGCGGCTCCAGTCCTGCTGGCTGCGCGCCTGGCTGAGCGAGAGAAGAATCTCGCCGTTCGCCATGTCGGTCTTGAGGACGTAGACCGTCACCTCGTCGCCGACGTTGATGCGGGCGACCGCTTCAGGCCCCAGCTTGTCCAGGTCCTGCGAGGTCACCACGCCTTCGGTCTTGGCCCCAATGTCTACCACCAGGCGGTCAGGCGTCTTCTCGACGACGATGCCCGTGCGCGTCTCGCCGCGCTGAAGCTCCTGATAGCCGTAGGCGTCTGATTCGAGCGCCGCCCACATGGGCGACTGCTCTTTCTCTTGATTCGTCATTTGCTCGTGGTTCACTGCCCCTCTCACTGTGAGTGATGCGTGATACACTGAATTATAGCACAATTCATGTATCACGCACCATCTCTCACACGGAAATTTAGATCTCGAACTCCTCTTCCTCCTCGAACTCCTCATCGTCGTCGAAGTCGAGGTCCTCCTCATCCTCCTCGAAGGCGTCCTCTTCCTCTTCGCCGTCAATGTCGCCTACGAAGTCGAGGTCCGTGTCAAACTCCTCGTCGAACGTATCACCCTGGACCAGGTGCTGACCCGACTCCTCGATGGAGGCGTTGGCCCGCTCGCGGAAGCCCGTGCCGGCGGGGATCAGCTTGCCGATGATGACGTTCTCCTTGAGACCATAGAGCATGTCCACCTTGCCCGCGATGGCCGCGTCGGCCAGGACGTTGATGGTGTGCTGGAACGAGGCCGCCGACAGGAAGCTCTCGGTTGCCAGCGCGGCCTTGGTGATGCCCAACAGGATGGGCGTGGCCGTGGCCGGGCGGCGGTGGGCCGCCACCAGGCGGGCGTTGTTTTCCTCGAACTCCAGCCGGTCAATCAGGTCACCGGGCAGCAACTCGCTGTCCCCCGGGTTCTTGACGCGGACCTTGCCCAGCATGTGCCGCAGCACGATCTCGATGTGCTTGTCGTTGATGTTCACACCCTGCGAGCGGTACACCTTCTGAATCTCGCCGAGCATGTATTCCTGCGTCGCCTCGCGGCCCTGGATCGCCAGGACGCGGTGCGGGTTCTTGGCGCCTTCGGTCAACTGCGTGCCTGGGTCCACAATGGCGCCTTCCTCGACGCGGATACGCGCACCGGGGGCGATGGGATAGGACTTGACCTCCTGGTTGTCGTAGCTGACGAACACGGCGTTGCGCTCGACGGCCACACGGCCCCCCGTGCGAGCCAGCACCGCCGTCCCGCCCGCCTGCATCAGCAGGTCGCCCTGGTTGACCTCCTGCCCGTCCTCCACCTTGACGGTGAAGTCGGGGAGCCGGTCGTAGCGGTCACGGACGAGCGTCTGGGCGATGATGCGAATCTCGCGCATGCCCTCGTCCAGGCGGTGAATCTCGACGCGGCCGCCCATCTCGGCAATCTCGGCCTCGCCCTTGGGGCTGCGGGCCTCGAACAACTCCTGGACGCGGGGCAGACCGTGGGTGATGTCTGTCGCGCCGGCGACACCACCGGTGTGGAAGGTACGCAGGGTCAACTGCGTGCCCGGCTCACCGATGGACTGGGCGGCGATGATGCCGACCGCCTCGCCGATGCCGACCATGCCGCCGCGCGCCAGGTCGCGGCCGTAGCACATGATGCACAGACCGTGGCGCAGGCTGCACGTCAGCGGCGAGCGGACATAGACCTTCTTGACGCCGGCGGCTTCGATGCGGTCCAGTTCTGGGAAATCGAGCATCACGCCATTCTCGACGATGATTTCACCCGTCTTGGGGTCCGTCACCGGCCCCTGGGTATAGCGGCCATAGAGACGCTCGCGCAAGCTCTCGCCGCTGCCCTTGATGTCGCGGTCGGCGATCATCAGGCCGTTGCGCGTGCCGCAGTCCTCAGAGTTGATGATGGCGTCCTGCGCCACGTCCACCAGACGCCGCGTCAGATAGCCGGCGTCGGCGGTGCGGAGCGCGGTGTCGGCCAGACCCTTGCGCGCGCCGTGGGTCGAGATGAAGTACTCCAGCGCGGTCAGACCCTCGCGGAAGTTCGAGCGGATGGGCAGCGCGATGATGCGGCCGGCCGGGTCGGCCATCAGGCCGCGCATACCGGCCATCTGGCGGATGGGCTGGAAACCACCCTTGGTGGAGCCAGACTGCGCCATGTGGCGGAGCGGGCTGTAGCCCGGAATGGACTTCTGCACCGCCTTCGTGACTTCGTCCGTCGCCTTGGTCCATAGCTCGACGGTCTTGACGTACTGCTCTTCCTCGGTAATCAGACCACGGCGGAACTGGCGCTGAATCTCCTCGACCTCGCCGCCGAAGCGCTCCAGAATCTGGGGCTTCTCCTCGGGCACCGTGATGTCCTGGACGGCGATGGTGATGCCGGAGCGGGTGGCGTACTGGAAGCCGAGGGACTTGATGTCGTCCACCAGGTCGGCGGTGGCCAACTGGCCGATGATCTGGTAGGCCTCGCCGACGAGGTCCTGGAGTTCGCCCTTCGCCAGCAGGCGGTTGACGAAGCGGATCGCCTCCGGCAGAATCTGGTTGAAGATGACGCGGCCGACGGTCGTCTGGATGGCGCGGTACTGCGGCTGCTCATCCACGAAGCGCTTGTTCGTCTCCGGGTCGTAGTAGGTCGTCGTGTAGACGGTGATGGGCGTGTGGACTTCGATGTGGCCGAGCTGGTAGGCCATCAGCACTTCGTCCAGCAGCGTCTTGGGCGCGCCCGCCTGCCCCCCGTCATAGGGAGTGCCGTCGCCATTCTGGCGGGTCGGGTCGGGGTCGGCAAAGACCCACTGCTGATCCGCGCCCTTGGCGTCCGGGTTCGGGTCCATCGTCAGGTAGTAGCAGCCGAGCACCATGTCCTTGGACGGGCCGACGATGGGTTCGCCGCTGGCGGGCTTGAGCAGGTTCTGCGAGGCCAGCATCAGGCGGCGCGCCTCGTCCTTGGCGGCCTTGGACAGCGGCACGTGGACGGCCATCTGGTCGCCGTCAAAGTCGGCGTTGAACGCCGCGCAGACCAGCGGGTGAATCTGGATGGCGTTGCCCTCGACCAGCAGCGGCTGGAAGGCCTGGATACCCAGGCGGTGCAACGTCGGCGCGCGGTTGAGCAGCACGGGGTAGTCCTCGATGATCTCTTCGAGGACGGTCCAGACCACGTCGTCCATACGCTCGATGAGGCGCTTGGCGCCCTTGACGTTGTGCGCGTGGCCGTACTCGACCAGCTTGCGCATGACGAAGGGGCGGAACAGTTCCAGGGCCATGCCCTTGGGCAGGCCGCACTGGTGCAGCTTGAGGTGCGGGCCGATGACAATGACCGAGCGGCCGGAGTAGTCCACGCGCTTGCCGAGCAGGTTGCGGCGGAAGCGGCCCTTCTTGCCTTTGAGCATGTCGCTGAGCGACTTGAGCTCGCGGCGGCCGCGCGCCGAGACGGCCTTGCCACGGCGGCTGTTGTCAATGAGCGAGTCGACGGCCTCCTGGAGCATACGCTTCTCGTTGCGGATGATGACATCCGGCGCGCCCAGTTCCAGGAGCCGCTTGAGGCGGTTGTTGCGGTTGATGACGCGGCGATACAAGTCGTTCAGGTCAGACGTGGCGAAGCG
>CAZFUK010000066.1:13578-14648 GCA_964522005.1 uncultured Anaerolineales bacterium
AAGCGGCCACCGTCCAACTGCACCATGGGGCGGATGTTGGGTGGAATGACCGGCAGCACCTTGAGAATCATCCACTCCGGGCGGTTGTTCGAGCGGCGCAGCGACTCCACGACCTTCAACTGCTTGACGGCCTTCTTGCGGCGCTGCTTGCTCTTGCCGGTGCGTAGTTCCTTGCGCAGAGCCTTGTTCATGGCGTCGAGGTCAATCTGCTCGACAATGTCGTACATGGCCTCGGCGCCCATGCCGGCCTGGAAGATAGGCTGGGACGTGCCGGTGTTCCACTTCTCCTGCATCTCCCAGTATTCGGCCTCGGTGAGCAACTGGCGCACTTCGAGCTTCTTGAGTTCGTTGCGCCGCGTCTCGATTTCCTTGACCGCCTCCGACACCTGGTCGCCAATGGCCTTTTCGAGCTTCGCCAGTTCCTTGTCGCGGTCCTGGTTCATCTTGTCCCGCTCGGCCTGGAACAGCAGGACGTGGCGCTCGCGCTCCTCGCGGTAGTCGGCCTCGATGTCGCTCAGCAGGTTCTGGGACTCTTCCTTCAGTTCGGCCAGGCGCGCCTTGTCGTTCTTGACGGCTTCGAGCCGCTCCATGACCTCACTGACGCGGGCGTCGCGCTCGCTCTCCAACTGGGCCACCACGGCGTCCAGTTCGGCCTTGCGAGCCGCGAGGACCGCTTCGACCTCGCCACGTCGGCGATTGATCTGCCCCTCGAACTCGGCGTGAGTCTTGCGGTTTTCGCGGTCAATGTCCTCTTCCAGCCGGCGCAGGGCCTTCTGGCGGGCTTCCTCGTCAATCTTGGTGATGATGTATTGGGCAAAGTAGAGGACGCGGTCCAGGTTGCGGCGGCTGATGTCGAGCAGCAGGCCGAGGTAGCTGGGGACGCGCCGCGTGTACCAGATGTGGGCCACGGGCGAGGCCAGCTCGATGTGGCCCATGCGCTCGCGGCGCACGCGCTCGCGCGTCACCTCGACGCCGCACTTGTCGCACACAATGCCGCGATAGCGAATCTTCTTGTACTTGCCACAGTAGCACTGCCAGTCCTTGGTCGGACCGAAGATTTTCTCGCAGAA
>CAZFUK010000067.1:0-14616 GCA_964522005.1 uncultured Anaerolineales bacterium
CAGGAGGGGGTGAGGGTCAACGCCATTAACCCAGGCTCCATCGCCACCGACCGGCTTCAGGGCCGGGTCAAGACGTTCGCGGTGGCCCACGGGGTTGACGCGGCCACGGCGATGGGGCAGATGGCCCAGGCCCTGAAGGTGGCCCGCTTTGGGGAGCCAGCCGAGATCGCGCGGGCCGTCGCCTTCCTGGCCTCACCCCTGGCAAGCTACTGCCAGGGCGTGGTCCTCGACGTGGACGGCGGGCAAACCCGCACGCTCTAGCCGAGCGCCCGGTCGCGGACGCGGCGCAGGCCCTCGGCCAGCAGGTTGAAGCCGACGATGGCGACGATGAAGCCGGCGAGCGGGACGAAGGTGAGCCAGGGGTAGGTCAGGAACGCGCTGCGCGCCCCGGCGATCATCCCGCCCCACTCGGGCAGGATGTTGATCGTCCGTCCCAGCACATCGTCAAAGATGCCCCCGCCCAGGAAGACGTTGAAATAGCCTAGCTCGGCGATGGTCAGCAGGATGGCGCTCATCTCAAAGGCGACCTGGATGAGGACCAGGCCGCGCAGGTGGGGCCAGATGTGGCGCGTCAGGATGCCCCACTCGGTCTGGCCGTTGACGCGGGCCGCCTCGATGAAGGGCCGACCCTGGAGGGCGGTCGTCCACCCCCGCACCGCCGTCAGCGTCTCCCCCCAGCCGAGCGTCGCCAGGATGAGGGTCCAGACGACGAGGCTGCCGTTAAAGTCCAGGACGCTGTTCGCCAGGGCGAGCGGCCCCCAGGCCAGGATGAGCGCCGGGACGGCGGAGAAGGCGGCGGCCAGAGCGGCAGTGACGGTATCCGACCAGCCGCCGAACCAGCCGGCCCACAGCCCCAGGAGCATGCCGAGGGCCACGCGCAAGGTGGCGGCGACCAGGCAGAAGCCCAGCGTATAGCGGCTGCCGTAGACGAGTTGCGCCCAGACGTCGCGGCCGTAGGTGTCCGAGCCGAGGACATAGCCGAACGCACCCGGCGGCTGCGGCGTGGTGACGAAGTTGCCGCCGGCCTGGACAAACAGGGGTTGGACCGGGTCGCCCGCCGCGAAACGGCCCGGCGCGAGGCTCATAGCGACCAGCAGGGCGACGGCCAGCCCGCCGACCCACAGCGGCCAGTTCGCCAGTTGGAGGCGCTGGACCAGGGGGTTCACGCCGCCCTCGCCTGGGGATCAGCTTGCCGCAGCCAGAAGGCGATGGCGGTATCGAGCGCCAGGAACAGGACGGCCAGCAAGGTCACAATGGCGGCCAGTTGGTCCAGGTCGGTCTGCCTCGCCAGGCCAAACGCGCCCAGGTTGTCCAGGGCGAGATAGCCCAGGCCGACCCACGACATCATGACCTCGACCACCAGTACCGCCGCGAAGGTGAAGCGCGTCGCGCCCCACACGGCGCCTAACCAGGGCACGAGGAGGTGGGGTAGGGCATGGCGCAGCCACACCCGCCACTCGTGCAGCCCCTTGCTGCGCGCCGTGCGGATGAAGTCCTGGCGGAAGACGTCTTCGAGGGCGATGCTCGTCAGGCGGGCGATGTAGGCGGTAGGCCGCAGGGCCAGCACGGCGACGGGAATCACGATGCCGCGATCCAGGCTGAAGCCGCCCACCAGGCGAATCACCTGGAGGTGGAACTGGCGGTTGATTTCGACGGCGGGCGTAATCAGCAGGCCAATCAGGAGGAAGGACGGCGTCGCCAGGGCCAGCATGGTCGCTAACAGCCAGCGCGCGCCGCGTCCCTCGCGTTGACGGCGGTAGAGCAGGATGCCCAGGAGGGTGCCCAGCGGCGCGGCGACGGCCAGGATGAGGCCGATGAGGGTCAGCGTGACGGGCGCGCCCCGGCCGATGGCGTCGGGCGTGGTGAGCTTGGAGCGAGGCGAGCGGGGCAGGTCGCCGCTGGCGAGCGCCTGCCAGAAGTGGGTATAGCGGGCGACAAAGCACGCGCCGCAGACCTCCACTCGCCCATACGTCATCTCACGGGCGGTGCGCCCGCTGGGTCCCTGGCGTTCGCGGACCGCCGTCGGCAGGAAGATGAGCAGGCTGGTCAGCAGGACCACCAGGGGCCAGGCGAGCAGACGTTGTAGTAGGAAACGGGAGGGTGACTCAGGCATGGGGTTCTTCAGGTAGGGGCAGGGTCGGGCTGCCCTGGACGCGGGAACCGCGCCCCGACATAGGTGGATTGGGTATACTGATGGTTAAGTATGCCCGAAACAAGTCCTAAGTCCAATTATCCACTCAGGAGCACGTATGCGACTCGTCTTGTTGGGGGTAACAGGGGATACAGGCGCGGCGCTGCTGGACCAGGCGCTTGAGCATGGGCATGACGTGGTGGCCGTGGCTCGCACCCCGTCGCGGGTGGGGCGGACCCATCCCCACCTGACCGTGGCCCAGGGGGACGTGCTGGCGGCTGGAACCCTGGTCGAGCCAATCAGGGACAGTGACGCCGTTATCTCGTGCGTCGGCGTGTCCAACCCGCGCCAGGCCCGCCGCGGCACGACGGTGTACTCTGTCGGCACACGCAACATCGTCGCGGCCATGTGCCAGACGGGTCGAACGCGCCTCATCGTCGTGTCGTCGGCCGGGGTGGCCCCGCGCAACGGCGCGCCTTTGCTCTACAAGCTGATCTTCAAGCCGCTGTTTCTCGAACCGAGCTACAAGGATATGCGGGTCATGGAGGCCGAGTTAGGTCAGACCGATCTGGCCTGGACCATCGTGCGCCCGCCCTATCTGACGGGCGCGCCGCTTCGCACCGACTACCGGCTCCAGGCCGACCGCAACTTTGACGACGACCACCCGCTGCCCCGCGCCAGCCTCGCCCACTTCCTGCTGGCCGAGGCCGAGACGCCGCGTTTTCCCCGCCGCGTGGTCGCCATCTCCGGCTAACGCTGGCCTGGTTATTGGCCGGGGTCGCGCTCAGGGGTCGGGGGCGGCCCCTGGTCCAGGCCCTGCGTCCCGCCACCGTACACCTGCGTCCCCGACTGCGTCTTGTGGTGGGGCGTCGGGTCGCCCTCCGGCTTGGCGTTCTCGACGTTGCGCTGGGTGATGTGGTCCCAGCCGCTCTCGCGCTCCTCGCGCCCCCATCCCTCGCGTTCCTGGGGCGTCCCGTCGGCGTGCTCGCGGTCCTGGCCCTGGTCGCCCGGTGGGTTCGCCTGCCCGCCCTGGCCCTTCCGCTCTGGGTGCTGCCACGTCGCCTCACCGGCGTTGGTCTTATCTGGCATTGGTATCCTCCTCTAGGGTATAGGGCAGTCTGTGCAAGAGTTATGCCGGGGGCTGGCTTGACCAGACCCAACTACCGGCTATAATCGCTAGTCACTGTTTCTGTCGGACCCTAGAGGAGGAGACCCCATGCCCTTGACCCCCCTGTCCCGTCGCCTCGCCGCGCTCGTCCTGGCCGGCCTGACGCTGCTGCTGGTTGTGCTCGCGGCGTGCAGCCAACCGGCCGCCCCGACCCAGGCGCCGGCCGCTCAGCCAACGCAGGCCCAAAAGGCCGCCGAAGCCCCTAAGCCTACCGACGCCCCCAAGGCTGCCGCGCCCACCCAGCCTCCCGCTGCCCAGCCGACCCAAGTCGCCAAAGCCGCCGAAGCGCCCAAGGCCACCGAGGCGTCGAAGACGGCGGCTGGCAAGCCCGGCGGCACGTTGAAGGTCGGGACCAACCAGGACCCGGTCAACTTCGACCCGCACCTGAGCAACGCCACCGCCACCTACCGCATCATCGAACTGGTCTACGACTCGCTGCTGCGCTTGAACGAGCGCCTGGAGATTCAGCCTAGCCTGGCGACCGAGTACACCGCCACCGACCCCAAGACCTATACCTTCAAGCTGCGCAAGGGCGTCAAGTTCCACAACGGCCGCGAGATGAAGGCCGCCGACGTCAAGTACTCCATTGACCGCATGCGCGACCCCGCCGTGGCCTCGCCGCGCGCCTCGACCTTCAAGCCCATTGAGAGCGTCGAGACGCCCGACGACTACACCGTGGTCATCAAGCTGTCCGCGCCCTACTCGCCCCTGCTCAGCATCCTGGCCGACCGCACCTCGGCCATTGTGCCCAAGGAAGTCGTGGAGGCCAACGGGGGCAAGCTGGATAAGGTCGCCGTCGGCACCGGCCCGTACAAGCTGACCGAGTACGTGCCGAACACCCGCACCAAGCTGGACAAGAACCCCGACTACTACATCCCGGGCCGCCCGTACCTGGACAGCATCGTCTTCCAGCCCATCCCCGACGACACCGCCCGCAGCACGGCCGTCCGCACGGGCGCGGTGGACTTCATCGAGTACGCCCCGCCCAAGGACCTGACGCTGTTCAAGGCCGACACCAAGCTCGCGGTCTACGGCGAAGGCAACAACAACGTCCGCTACCTGGCCTTCAACACCAAGGTCAAGCCCTTCGACAACGTCAAGGTCCGCCAGGCCATCGCCTGGGCGGTGGATCGCGGCCCGGTCATTGACGCCGCCGTCAGTGGAGCGGGAACCGCACTCACAGGCGGCCCCTTCCTGCCGAGCTACTGGGCCGGCCTCAAGGACCCGGTCTACCCCAAGCAGGACATCGCCAAGGCCAAGCAACTCCTGACCGAGGCGGGCTACCCCAACGGCTTCAAGGCCAAGCTCAAGAACACGCCGACCTACAGCTTCCTGGGCAACGCCGGTATCGTCGTCCAGGAGCAGTTGAAGGCGGTCGGCATCGAGTTTGAGATTGTCCCGCTGGAGTGGAGTGTCTTCCTGCGCGACTACCTGGCCAAGGACTTCGAGGCGGTGGT
Organism: uncultured Anaerolineales bacterium; assembly: GCA_964522005.1. Lineage (GTDB taxonomy): Bacteria > Chloroflexota > Anaerolineae > Epilineales > JAHCIE01 > JAHCIE01. The sequence continues at coordinate 4,757 of CAZFUK010000067.1, forward strand.
TAGCGGCTACAGCGCGTTTGTGGACCCCCACACCGCGCTCGACGGCACCTATGTCACCGACCGTCAGAACAACTTCATGAGCTACAGCAACAAGGAGTTCGACGCGCTGGTCGACAAGGCCTCGCAGGTCAGCGACCAGGCTGAGCGCGCCAAGCTCTACCAGCAGGCGGGCAAGATCCTGGCCGACGACGCGCCCATGGTCTTCCTCTATGCCGCCAACGAGTACGAAGCCGCCCAGAGCTACGTCAAGGGCTACGTCCACTACCTGAACGGCTCGCACACCAGCTTCCGCGACGCGTGGCTGGACAAGTAACGACGAAGGACGAAGGACGAAGGACGGAGGACGGAGGGGTAAAATCTCTCGTCGGTCGTCCGTCCTCCGTCCTCGGTCGTAGACCATGACCCGCTATCTGCTCCGTCGGTTGCTGACCATCATACCCGTCGTCTTCGGGGTGACGCTCATCACCTTCGCCCTGCTGCGCTTCATCCCCGGCGACCCCATCCAGGTCATGCTAGGGCCTGAAGTGCTCGGCAACCGTGCCGAGGAACTCCGCCGCCTCTACGGCCTGGACCGCCCCTGGCCCGTCCAGTACGTCGAGTGGCTGGGGCGCGCCCTGCGCGGCGACCTGGGCACCTCGCTCCGCAGCGGCCTGTCGGTGGGCCAGTCCATCCTGGAACGCCTGCCCGTCACCGTTGAGTTGACCGTGCTCTCGATGCTGTTTGGCCTGCTGGTCGGCCTGCCCCTGGGCATCGTGGCGGCCCAGACGCGGGGCAGCCCGGTGGACAGCCTGCTCACCAGCCTGTCGCTGCTCGGCATCAGCATGCCCAACTTCTGGCTGGCGACGCTCATGACGCTGACCTTCTCGCTGGCCCTGCGCTGGCTGCCGCCCATTGGCTATGTGACGCTCCAGGAGAGCGTGGTGGACAACCTGCGCCACCTGATTCTGCCTACCGTGGCCCTGGGCCTGCCGCTGGGTGCGACCATCATGCGCTTCGCCCGCTCCGCCCTGCTCGAAGTGCTCGGCCAGGACTACATCCGCACCGCCCGCGCCAAGGGGCTGAAGTACACCGAGGTGGTGCTGAGCCACGGGCTGCGCAATGCCCTCATCCCCATCATCACCATCACCGGCATCCAGGTCGGGCGTCTGCTGGGCGGCGCGGTCATCGTGGAGCAGATCTTCGCCCTGCCGGGCCTGGGCCGCTACACCTTCGACGCCATCGCCCAGCGCGACTACCCCGTGGTCCAGGGAACTGTGCTGGTGTTCACCGTCGTCTTCATCCTGGTCAACCTGCTGGTGGACCTGCTCTACGGCTTTGTGGACCCGCGCATCAAACTGGCCGGCGACGATGCTCCCTCGGGAGCCTGAGACCCTATGATTCGCACCTCGACCCTTGCCTCCTCGACCCCTGTGGCTCCGCCCGCCCGCTCCGGCCGGCGGTGGCGTGTGTGGCGGCGGCTGCTGCGCAGCCCGCAGGGCCTCATCGGCGGCCTGATTACCCTCATCTTCGCCCTGACCGCCCTGCTCGGCCCGCGCCTCGCCCCCTACTCGCCCACCGCCATGCAGATGTCCAAGCGCCTGGCCCCCCCTAGCCCGACGTTCTGGCTGGGCACCGACGACTTTGGCCGCGACATCCTGAGCCGCATCCTGCATGGCGCGAGCGCGTCGTTCGAGGTCGGCCTCTTTTCCGTGGGTATCGCGCTGATCATCGGCACCCTGCTGGGCGTCGTGGTCGGGCTGCGCGGCGGCCTGCTGGACACCGTCGTGATGAACCTGATGGACGTGCTGTTCGCCTTCCCCGCCGTCCTGCTCGCCATCGGCATCATGGCCGTCCTCGGCGCGACCTTGCGCAACGTCATCCTGGCGATTGGCATCGTCAGCCTGCCCGTCTTCGTGCGGCTGGCGCGCGGCTCGACCCTTGGCGTGCGCAACTTGCTCTACATCGAGGCGGCGCACAGCATCGGCCAACGCGCGTGGACCATCGCCCTGCGCCATATCCTGCCCAATATCATGGCCCCGCTCATCGTCCAGGCATCGCTGACCGTCGCCGCCGCCATCCTGACCGAAGCCGCGCTCAGCTACCTCGGTCTGGGCAACCCGCCGCCCGCGCCCTCCTGGGGCAACATGCTCAGCACGGGCTACCAGTTCATGCAGAACAGCCCCTGGCCCGCCTTCTTCCCCGGCTTCGCCATCATGCTGGCCGTACTCGGCTTCAACCTGCTGGGCGACGGGCTGCGCGACGCTCTCGACCCGACGCTTCGCATTGAGGACTAGCGCCATCAGACCCTAAAGGTCGTGGAGACCGTTAGGGTCTGTGAGTCGTGAACGCAACATATACCCATGCAATCCCTCAACCTCGCCCTGCGCTTCCTGCTGGAGCTGGGCCTGCTGGCCGCGCTGGCCTACTGGGGCTTCCAGACCGGGGTCGGTCTGCCGGCCCGGCTGGGCCTTGGCCTCGGCGCGCCGCTCCTGGCGGCCGTCGTCTGGGGCCTGTTCGTCGCGCCGGCCTCGCGACGTCGCGTTCCCCTCCCCTGGCGGCTCGTCCTGGAAGCCGCTCTCTTCGGTGCGGCTGTCGCCGGCCTGGCCGCCGCCGGCCAGCCGACGGTGGCCTGGGCCTTCGGGCTGCTGGTCGTCGTCAACACGGCCTTGATGCTGGCGTGGAAGCAGTAATCTATTGAGGGGTAGGCGGTGGTTGGAGTATCGCCTGCGCCCAGGCGCTGTCGGCCTCGGCCAGCGGAGGGTCTACGGGCCGTCGGTAGTCCAGGCCGTAGTCATAGCCCGCGCGGTCGTAGACCGTCGTGAACACGGCTTGCAAGTCGAGCGGGGTGTCGGGGTCGTCGTCGGCCAGCGGGATGGGGATGGTCGGCAGCCGGTGGCGCAGCGTCCAGGGGTAGACCCGCACGCGGGGGCGCTCCTGGCGGCGGCAGACAAAGGCGTAGTAGTCGGCGGGCGGCGGCAGCTCAATGGTCGGCAATCGCTCCCCGCCCCGCAGCAGGTCCAGTTCCACCAGGTGCGCCGCGCTGCGTAGCACCGCCTCGCGCTTGGTCAGATACTCGCGTCGCCCATCGCTGCCCGCCCGCTTGTTTACGGGCGAGAGTAACTCAATGACGCTGACCACTTCCAACTCGTCGCGTTTGGTGATGATGAGGTATGGCTCGCGTTCTTCCTCAGGCATGGGCAGCGTCATCGTCGCCACGCCGCCCTTCTCTCCCCCCCACACGCCCGTAGGCGGCTCGACAATGGCGACGTCAGGCCGAAAGATACGTGGGGGCGGCTCCACCCGGTGTTCAAGGTAGACCCGCACTTCCACGCGCACCACATAGCGTGGACGCAACACGGCGATCAACGCTTCACGCGTCGTCTGAATAAACGCGTGGTGGAAATCCTCCCACACCTGGCTCTCGATAAAGGGATCCATGCCCGGAAACGGCGACGGCATTGTTCTCTCCTGAGACGTTCCAGCCAACCTCAAGCTAAAGTCTAGCCCAGTCGCCGTGTAAGTCAATCAGGTGAACCAGACCGCGTGAGTAGGGGCGAGGTTACCTCGCCCCTACTCACGCGGTAGAGCGTGCCCAGGGCGGGGAAAACCCGCCCCTACCTCTTGGGTCTGCCCGTCACGCGAAGAACTCGGACTGTTCGATAATCTCCATGGCCGGTACGAACGTCGCCTCGGCCACGGAGCGTCCTGTGCGCCGCAGGTAGGCCTGGACGACGCGGTAGCCCAGGGCGTAGCCCGCGTAGAGCGGGACGCCGACGCCCTCGCCGTGGCCCATGCCGACGGTGACCGGGTCGCCAAAGATATAGCGGCGCATCTGGTTGAAGTCGGTGACGCCGAGGGCCGGCGCGAAGAGCGCCTTCGTCTCCTCCAGACGCGAGTCGTCAAACTCGGTCACCCACGGCCCGGCCACGTCCTCGCCGTACAACTCCACCGCGAACGACTCGGCCAGCCCCTCCGCGACCATGTAGTGGCCCAGGCTGGCGATGAGGATGCGGGGCTGGGTGGAGGAGAGGACGTTGTGGTGTAGCTCATGCACGGTCGCTGCCTTGACCCGCGCCAGGTTGTACTCGTCCGGCTCGCCGTAGACGGTCATGATCCAGCCGGGGAAGGCGCCGAAGCCGGAGTAGCCGCGCGTCCAGGGCGCGTTGCTGAGGTCGGCCACCAGCAGGCCAAAGACCACTGTGTCCAACTGTACCCTGTCGAGGTAGGGCGCGAACGCGGCTCGGCCGTCCTCCAACGCCTGCGCCGCCTCGCCCCAGGCGTTGTGGGCCGCCAACGCCTCGATAGTGGCGCGCATTCTCGCGGCCTGGTCACCCGCGAACTGGTCGGGCGACATGCCCCACTGGGCGAACGCCGCCAGCCCGTCGCCGCCGAAGAACTGGACCATGCCGCTGAACGGCTCAACCAGTTCTGTCTTGAAGATCGCCTCACGCGCCGCCGCGTCGGGCGCGGCCAGCAGGCGGCGGTAAGCCCCCTCGGTATCCACGATTTGAAAATGCATGCTTTACCCTTCTTTCTCGTCTCCCGTCTGATTTTGCCCTGACCCTCGGTAGACCGCCAGGGCTTGCTGGGCGTACGCCTGGAGCGCCGGGGCAATCGGCTGCTCGTGGGCGGGACGCGCCTCAATGTCGCGCCACACGCCCCGCAGCGAGGCTGCCATAGCCCCGTCGCCCTGGGTAAACTCGTCGAGCAGCCCGGCCATGCTCGCCGCGAGGCGTTGGGCCTCCGTGGCGTCCGGCGGGCGCCCCTGGTCCAGCAGGCTCTGGAAGCCGGCGTAGAGGTCGGCCCAGGCCCGCTGCCAGGCCACCAGCTGCCCCGCCGTCACCGATTGGGCGCGGGCTTCGAGCTGCGCCTGCTGCTCCGCCGTGTAGTTCCGCCTCACCCACTGCCACTTCTGACCCTCGCGCAGCCAGTGGATGGTCTGCGTGACGAGGCTCCAGTCGAGGTCAGCCGAGTCGAGGCCGTCGAGCAACTCCACGGTCTCCCCAAGCGCCCGCGAGACCTGCTGAAGCTGGCCGATGCGCTCGTCAATGGCTGCCTTCTGCATCGCCAGCGACCGCCGCACATCGTAGTCGGGCTGGCTCAGCAGGTCGCGGATCTCGTCCAAGGCGAAGCCCAGGTACTTGAGGGTCAGAATCTGCTGCAAGCGGAGCAGGTCGGCGCGGCGGTAGAGGCGGTGCCCGGCCTCGGTGTGGGCCGACGGCTTGAGCAGCCCCTCGCGGTCGTAGAACTGGAGCGTCCGCACCGTCACCCCGGCCAGCCGCGCGAACTCGCGCACCAGGAATGTGTCCCCTTCAGCCATCAGCCTGTCCTCCACTCTGTTCTCCACACGCCTAGCATTGTAGCCTATGACGTAGCGTTATAGTCAAGGGGGAGCGGGCGCAAAATAGAGGGAATCAGCCAAAAGGTGGAGCGCGGCGTCACCCGTTAGGCGGTCTACCGGGGCTATGTTATAATTCTGTCAGGGTAGGATCATCAAACAGGGCAGGGTTATGAACTATCTCGACCGCATTACCATTGAACCCGGCAAGCGAAGTGGGAAACCATGCATCCGTGGCTTACGCATGACCGTGACGGATGTGCTGGAATACCTCGCTTCGGGTATGTCAGAGGATGAGATTCTCCAGGACTTCCCCGACCTGGAGCGCGAAGACATTCGCGCTTGTTTGGCCTTCGCGGCCGAACGTGAGCGACGACTGGCGGTGGTGGCAGCGTGAGGCTGTTGTTCGACCAGAACCTGTCGCATCGGTTGGTGTCCTTGCTGGCCGATATATTCCCACATTCGCAGCATGTCAGGAACGTCGGGTTAAAGGATGCAGGGGACGGGGTTATTTGGGATTATGCTCGGCAGGAAGGTTTTGTGATTGTGTCGAAGGACTCCGACTTTCATCAGCGCAGCTTCCTGTTTGGGCCTCCGCCGAAAGTCATCTGGATCAGGCTCGGCAACTGCTCCACGACGGATGTGGCCACTCTGCTACGCAAGCACATCAATGACATTGAGCAGTTCGATCACGACCCGATTGAAGCGCTCCTTGTCCTGACACCGCCTTAAGTGTGGATGTGCTGCCGAACTACGTCAGCCTCGATTGACCCGGTCTCAGCTTTACCCAAGGAGGCGCTCTATGCGGCTGTGGTATCAAGCCCACGTGGCGGATCAGGGCTGGCTGTCGCCTGTGGCAGACCGAGGCGTAGGCGGGACGACGGGGCGGGGGCGGCGGATGGAGGCGGTCAAAATCTGGCTCGAAGGCGCGCCGCCAGGCATGCAGGTCACGTATCAGGCCCACGTAGCGGGGATAGGCTGGCAGGCCCCTGTCTCCAATGGAGAGCTGGCCGGGACGACCGGGCAGGCCCGCCAGATGGAGGCCCTCAGAGTCAACCTGGTCAACGCGCCGGCCGGCGTGCGGCTCATGTATCAGGCCAATGTCGCCGGTCAGGGCTGGCTCCCGCCAGTGACCGACGGCGGGGTCGCCGGGACGACGGGGCAGAGCCGCCAGATGGAAGCCTTGATGGCCTGGCTGGAGACGGGCCCCACTACGTCCATCCCGGTGGACTACAACACAGTTAAACGCTTCGCGCCCAAAGTCTACCTGCACCCCTATGACCTGCATCACCCGACGTCGGTCGAGAACTATCTGCGAACGGTCCAGTTGGTGGACCAGCGGGGCAATGTCAAGGCCGACCCTGTCACCCTGGACACACTCCAACAGTTCAACGATCCCTCCTTCTACCTGCGCTTCAAGAACCAGAACCTGCCGACGGCCAGCAACGACATCGCCACCGGCGACCCCATTGGGGCGGGCAGCCAGACAGGCTTTGGCCGCTGCCAAGCGCCCGTGTATGTCCATGTCCGCCCCGGTGGCGCCGACTATGTGGACATTGTCTACGTGTTCTTCTATGCCTTCAACGGGTTCCAGACCTTCCGCGCCGGCCTTGGCCTCCTGGACCAGGAGAAGCGCAACTTTGTCTGGGCGCGGTTCGCGCGCCACGAGGGCGACATGGAGCATATCAGCGTCCGCCTTGGGCGCGAGGGGGCGCTGCGGGGCGTCTACTACGGGCAGCATGGCGACAGCGAGTGGGTAGCCTCGCCCCCGCTGGCCGATGGCACACATCCCGTCGTCTATGCCGCGCTCAACAGCCACGCCTCCTTGCCCGTCAAGGACGCGCGGGAGACGGGGCGTATCGTGCCGGAGAAGATTCCCCCCGTCCCGCCGCTACGCTGGGTCAAGACGGTGGACCTCACCGCCGATGACCAGGTCAACGTTTACACCAAGCCCAACCCGTTCTACTCGGTCGTGGAATGGACCCCCTGGCAAGATGACCGCCAGCTCGTCTGGGTGGACAACTCGCCCGACGCCCAGAAGTGGCTCTCCTTCCCAGGGGCGTTTGGCACCCCTAACCTGGACAACACGCATGTGGACCGCCCGCCGAGTCTGCCGAGCAGCGCCCAGGACCGCTTGTTCGACCTGGCTAAGGTCGTCAACTTCCTGGACAAGCTGCCAGAGAAGCTCAAGAAGGGCGACGGGCCAGGCTCCCCCGCCACGCAAGGCGGCGGGTGGTGGATGGAGAAAGAGCCGAACCGCTAGACAGATAGACCCTAAAGGTCTCCACGACCTTTAGGGTCTTTGCCTTTGTCTCCCTGTCGCCTGACCTCGCCAAAGTTTGCACTTCCCCCAGAACTATGCTACAATTCTCCCCTAGCGAAGGAAGGATACCAGACACCCTTCCAGTCAAGAGGCTACAAGGAGGTTCGGGTGTCGCTTAGCAAGAGCGAGAAGGATACGATCATACAGGAGCACCACATCCACGACACCGACACCGGCTCGCCTGAAGTTCAGGTCGCGCTGCTCACCACGCGGATCAACCAACTGGTCGAGCACTTGAAACTGCACAAGCAGGACCACGCGTCGCGCCGTGGCTTGCTGAAGCTCGTCGGCCAGCGTCGCCGTCACCTCGCGTACTTGAGCAAAAAGGACAACGGTCGGTATCGCGAGGTCTTACAGCGGCTGGGCCTGCGCAAGTAAGCGTGTCGTCGTGAGTGTAAGTAAACGAGTAGACGGGCTTTCTACGCCTGGGTCTACTCGTTTTGCTTTTCAGTAGACAGTAGTCGGTAGTCGGTAGTCGGTAGTCGGTAAACAGTAGTCAGTAGACAGTACACAGGCGAGAGCGCCGGAGTGGACAGGCGCGGCGCTCCTGGAATATAATTTGCTGAGAGTTGCAGTGCGGTCGCTGGACGACGCACGTCTGACGACTGACTTCTGACGACTCCGTACTCAGTGGAGGGGCAGGACTTGGAGAGTGAGCCGGACTCCGATTGTCCGACTCAGCCCCCAGTTCCTGACCTCCACATACTGAAGATTGAAGATGAATGATTGATGATTGAGGGAGACTAGGCTTATGCCCCTAGACCACTCCTCAGCCATCTTTCAATCTTTAATCTTCAATCCTTAATCTTTATGCTGTGGAGGAAAGGACACATTCCCACGATGTTAGAGACAACAACCCAGAACGGCGTGCAGGTCGCCCAGGCTGACCACGGCGAGCGCACGTTCTCGATCGAGATTCAAGGCAAGACCATCAGCATCAGCACCGGCAAGCTGGCCGGGCAGGCCGGTGGCGCGGTGACGGTGCGTATCGGCGATACCGTCCTGCTCGTGACGGCGACGGCGTCCAAGGAGCCGCGCGAGGGCATTGACTTCTTCCCGCTGACGGTGGACTACGAAGAGCGGCTGTACGCCGCCGGCAAAATCCCCGGCAACTGGTTCCGCCGCGAAGGCCGACCGGGCGAAGCGGCCATCCTGCTCAGCCGCCTGGTAGACCGCCCCCTGCGCCCCCTGTTCCCCAAGGGCTACCGCAACGACGTCCAGATCATCATCACCTCGCTGTCGGCCGACCGCGAGAACCCGCTGGACATCCCCAGCATCATCGGCGCGAGCACTGCGCTGACCATCTCCGATGTCCCCTTCCAGGGACCCATCGCCGGCATCCGCGTGGGGTTGGTGGACGGCCAGTTCATCTTCAACCCGACGGCCACCGAGCAGGCCCAGAGCACGCTGGACCTGCGGTTGGCCGGCACTGAGGACGCCGTCATCATGATCGAGGCGGGCGCGCAGGAGGTGGACGAGGAGACGATGCTCCGCGCCATCGAAGCGGGCCACCAGGCCATGCGGCCCATCATTGAGCTTCAGAAGAGGATGCAGGCCGAGTTGGGCAAGCCCAAGCGCGAGTACAAGGTCTTCGACATCAGCGACGCGACGCGCCAGCGCGTCCAGACTCAGCTTTCGGGCCGGCTGGAGCAGGTCTTCACTGCGTCCGAGACCAAGGAAGAGCGCAACGAGGCCATTGACCTGATCCGCGACGAGTTGGTCGTGGATATGGAGGACCAGGGCGAGCGCAAGGAGACCCTGGCCGTCTTCGACGAGCAGGTCAAGCGCCAGGTGCGCGAGCGCATCCTGCAGGGCGTCCGCCCCGACGGGCGCGGCCCCAAGGATATTCGCCCCATCTGGTGCGAAGTCGGCCTGTCGCCGCGCGCCCACGGCTCTGGCCTGTTCACGCGCGGTGAGACCCAGGTTCTGTCGCTGGTGACGCTCGGCACGCCGCGCGACGAGCAGATGCTCGACTCGCTCGGCGCGGACGAGACCAAGCGCTACCTGCACCACTACAACTTCCCGCCCTTCAGCACGGGCGAAGCCTACCCGATGCGTGGCCCCAAGCGCCGCGAGATTGGGCACGGCGCGCTGGCCGAAGGCGCCCTCCGTCCGGTCATCCCGGCTGAGAACGAGTTCCCTTATACCGTCCGCGTCGTGTCCGAGGTCCTCTCGTCCAACGGCTCCACCTCGATGGCGAGCGTGTGCGGCAGCACCCTG
>CAZFUK010000068.1:0-14602 GCA_964522005.1 uncultured Anaerolineales bacterium
GGAGGCATTTGTCAACCCTCCAACCGTGATATGCCGTCCGTGCGGCGTGGAGACTTCGCCACCGGAAGCCCGCGCCGCATGTATCCCGCATCACGCCTCACCGAATCATATATCCATCATACAACTTATGTCGCGCACTCAATCCCCGATTCCCCTCGACGCCCTGGTGCTGCTCGCGATCTTCTTCCCCATGACGTTCCTCCGCGACGTGTATGTGCGGTCGCACGAGTTCGTCCTACCCTTCCAGGCCCTGGTCACCTTTCGGACGCTCGCTTACATCCTGGCCGTCATCTATCTCCTGATCGCATTCTTGGGGCGGCGCGACACCACGAGCGCCCGCCTGGTGGTCCTGAGTTTGCTCATAGCTTCGATAGTCGTCGCGCCGACGCTGACGTCGGTGGGGCTGCGCGTCATCGGCGGCGACCCGTCGCGGTATGTCCACGACAACCCGCTCCAGGTCGAAGAGGCCGCCAAGTTTCTGCTGCGGGGGGTCAACCCCTACGCCGTGGACTACACCGACACGCCCATGGGCCAGTGGCCCTACAGCGGCCCGACCTACTCTAGCAATCCGAATGCCCAGCGGCCGGCGGACTGGAACGTCAACCCGGCCCTGTTCCACGTGGTAAGCCTGCCCTTCGGCATCCTGGCCTACGTCCCGTTCCAGGCGGTCTTCGGCGCGCTCTTTCACTGGTCCGACGCGCGGATTCTGTACCTGCTGGCCTACGTCCTGGCGCTCTGGCTGGTCTACCGGCTGGTCGAGGACCCCGTGCGCCGGCTCAGCCTGCTCATCATCGTCGCGTTGAACCCGCTGCTGGTGTCGTTCCTGGTCGAGGGCCGCAACGACATCCTGGTGTTTAGCCTGCTGCTGGCCTCGGCGTATGCCTGGCAGCGGGGACGGCTCGACCTATCCGGCGTCCTGCTCGGACTGGCCGTCACGACCAAGCACATCGCCATCCTGTTCCTGCCGTTTTACTTTCTGCTCGGCTGGAGCGACGACCTGCCCTGGCGGGCGCGGCTGACGGCCCTCGGCCGCCACATCGCGCCGGTCCTGCTCACAGCCGCCGTGATGATCCTGCCGTTCCTGCTCTGGGATCCCGCCGCGTTCTATGACGATGTCTTTGGCTACCTGTCCGGCGCCCTGCCCACCAGCTATCCCATGGCCGGCATCGGCCTGGCGGGGGACGCCGTCTTCTGGGGCTGGGTGCCTAACTCAACTGTCCCGTTCCCCAGCGTCCTGTTACAGGCCGTGTTCGGCGGGCCGCTCCTCCTGGTACTGCTCTGGCGTCAGTGGCAGTCCAACACGGTGCGGGTCGCGCTGGCGGCCTACGGCCTGTTTCTCCTGGTGTACATGTGGTTCGCCCGCTTTTACTTTGATAACTATGTGGGCTATATTGTGCTCGTCCTCAGCGTGGCCGCCTTCTGGCCGGCTGACGGGGAGCGCTTGCGCCCGGAGGCCGAATGAAGCCCAAAGTCATCGTCTGCATGCCCGCCTACAAAGCCGAGACCACCCTGGCCAAGACCTACCACGCCCTGCCCGACGGCGTGGCCGATGAGGTCATCGTGGTGGACGACGCCAGCCCCGACGGCACCGTCGCCGAGGCCCACCGCCTGGGGCTGCCCATTATCGTCCACCCGGTCAACCGGGGCTACGGCGGCAACCAGAAAACCTGCTACGATGAAGCCCTCCATCGCGGCGCGGACATTGTCGTCCTGCTGCACCCTGACTTCCAGTACGACCCGACGGCGGTGCCGGCCCTGATTCGCCCGCTGCTGGAGGGCCGCGCCGACTTCACCTTCGGCTCGCGCTTCGCCCAGGGCGGCAACCCGCGCGCCGGCGGCATGCCCCTGTATCGCTATGTCGGCAACCGCCTCACGACGACCCTGGAAAACATGGCACTGGGCACCAACTTCGCCGAGCTACACAGCGGCCTCAAGGCGTACACGCGGGGCTTCCTGGAGAGCCTGAACTACCACGCCTACTCGGACGACTTTGTGTTTGACAGCCAGATGGTCATCGAGGCTATCGTGCGCAAGTGCCGCGTGGTCGAGGTGCCCATCCCGACGCGCTACGCCCACGACAGCTCGTCGGTGAGCGTGACGCGCTCGCTGAAGTACATCAGCGAGACGCTGGCATGTCTGTGGCAGGTCAAGACCGGGCGCGGCGCGTGGGACAAGTCCAAGCCCCGCGTCGTCCCCGTGCGGCTGAGCCAGGCCAGCCCGGATGTTCCCCCCCTAGCGGGCCGCTCGGAGACGCAGGGATGAGCCAGTACCCTCCGTGTAACCTGTGCGGCGCGCGCGACGCCGTGCTGCTCTACCCGGCCACGGCTCAGCCCGGCAGCGATGTCCCGGCCGCCGAGTTCGCCTGCACCAGCCCGTACCTGGCGCAGTACGATGATATTGTGCGCTGCCGGCGCTGCGGGCTGATCTACTCCGTCGCCCCCCTCGCCCCCGACGCCATCATGGACAACTACGGCGAGGTCGAGGACCCGACGTACCTGGTGGAGGAAGAGCAACGCCGCGCCGCCTTCGCCGACTCGCTCAAGCTCATGGAGAAGTACCTCAATGCCGCGCCCGCCCCAGCCGAGGCCCACGGGGCGGCCGTGGCCGCCCTCTTCCCGACCACCGAGGGCGGCCAGCTGACCAAGCCGCGCCTGGTCGAGGTCGGGGCGCACGTGGGCCTGTTCCTGGCCGTGGCGCAGGAGCGCGGCTGGGACGCCGTCGGCGTCGAACCGTCGCGCTGGGCCGTCGAGACCGGACGCCGACGCTACGGCGTAGACCTGCACGTCGGTGACCTCCAATCCCTGCATCTGCCCGACGCCAGCGTGGATGCCGTCGCCACCTGGGACGTGCTGGAGCACTTCAGCGACCCGCTGGCCGAACTGCGCGAGATGCGGCGAATTCTCAAGCCGGGTGGGGTGCTCGCCCTGACCACTATCAACATCGCCAGCCCCCACGCGCGCCTCGTGCGTGGCCGCTGGCCGTGGCTCATGCGTATGCACCTGTTCTACTTTACGCCCCAAACCCTGCGCGCCATGATCGAGAAGGCGGGCTTCCGCGTCGAGCACATCGGCTCCCAGGGCCGTCTGTTCAGCCTGGACTACCTGGCCTGGCGGCTAGGGATGCATCTACCCCTCATGCGCGGGCTGCGGGCGCGGGTGCGGGCCGTGCGTCTGGGTGGGGTCGAGATACCCGTGAACCTGGGCGATATTGTGCTGGCGGTGGGACGGGCGGAATGAGCGCGCCAGAGCCGGCGAGCGACAGCGCGGGCGACGCGAGCCGCTCAGCCACTCACCCCGCCTCCATGCGGCCCCGCCCCTCGCTGCCCGCGCCCACGCCCTCGGGGGTGTGGACCCTGCTCGGCATTGGCCTGCTCACGGCAGCGGTCTACCTGCTGCGGTTCGCCGCCCCGATGGCCCTGCGGCGCCTCATCAACCAGCCCCTGATTGACCTGCCCCTGGTCCTCGGCGAGAACGCCATCGGGGCGTGGTACTACCTGGACACGGTCGCGCTGCTATTCGGGCTGTACTACTGGGGTTATCGCATCATACGACGCAACACGCCCCTGGCCGTCTCCCGCAGTCGTTTGGCGTCGGCGGGCCTCGATTACGGCCCGGTCATCGCCCTGCTGCCCGTGGTCTTCGCCGTGGCCCTACTGCTCATGTTCCCGGTGACGGCGGGCGACCTGTTTGTCTACATCTTTTTTGGCCGCATCTGGGCCTTCCAGGGTCTGAACCCCTACATCACGTCGCCGGACATGGTCCCCACGGACCTTACCTACAACTACACCGTCTTCCGCGAGGCGGCCACCGTTTATGGCGCGCTGTTTACCCACCTCTCCGCCCTGCTCGCCCGGCTGGCGGGCGACAGCCTGCTGCTCAACGTGCTACTGTTCAAGGGCGCGATGGTTCTGTTCTACGCCCTGACCGCCCTCTTCGTCTATCTCATCCTCAGGCGTACCCGCCCGGAACTGGCCTGGCTGGGCGTCTACCTGGTGTGGTGGAACCCGCTGGTCCAGTTCAATACGACGGGCGACGGCCACAACGACATCACCATGCTAGCCGTGGTCATGCTGGCCCTGCTGCTGGCCCAACGCGGCCAGTGGGGCCTGGCCTGTGCCGCGCTCGTCCTGTCCATGTCGTGGGTCTCGCTGATTCTCGTCCCCGTGTTTGTGGTGGCTGCCCTGCGCGCCGGGGGGCGGCGGCGGTGGCCCGAAGTGTTCGGCGGGCTGGCCGTCGGCTTTGGCCTGGCCGCGCTGCTCCACGCCCCGTTCTATGCGGGACTGGGCACCGTCCTCGGCTCGGTGCCGTACATCGGCGCCGCGTTCACGACCTCCATCGCCACCGTCGTCCGCGACGTGCTGCTCCGTCTGATGGACCCGACCAGCGCCGAGACCGGGGCGAGGCTCACTGCCTACGCCGTGTTTGGCCTGCTCTACCTGCGCGAGCTGACCCGCATTCGGGCGGGCTTCGACTCGCTGGCCTACGCCTGCTTCCAGGCGTTCTTCCTGTACCTGCTCGTCGGCACCCTCTGGTTCCAGCCCTGGTACGTCATCTGGCTCGTGGGTATCGGCGCGCTGCTCGTCGGCACCCCGGTCGCCGAGCGGACGATGCTGCTCACCTTCACGGCCATGCTCATCCACCTGATCACCGGCTTTGGCTGGCGGCTGGGCTGGTTTGGCAACCTCTCCTTGCTGCACCTCACCGCCGTAGGTCTCGTCTTCGCCGCGCCCGTGGTCCTGTGGCTCAGCGAACGCGGGCCGGAGGAAGCGCGACCCGCCGATGCCCCCGCCGAAAGCCTACCTTGAGCGCATCCAGGCCGTCTACCCCAGCCTGACGGTCCAGACGGCCCGCCTCGACACGAGCGGCCAGAACAGCGTCGTCCTGGTGGTCAACGACGCGGTCGTCTTTCGCTTCCCCCGCTACGCCCTCGGCGTCCAGGGGTTGGCCGTCGAGGCCGCCATCCTGCGCACGGTCCGCCGTTACGTCAACCTGCCCACGCCAGACCCGGTCTACGCTCACCTGGATGCCCCACCGGCCACGGCCTTCATCGGCTACCCCCGTCTGCCAGGCGAACCGCTGGGGCGTGAAACGCTCCACTCGATAGCGCACGACCGGGTTGTGCGCCAGGTGGCCCACGACCTGGGCCGGTGCCTGCTCGCCCTGCACGCCGTGCCGCCCGCCGAGGTCAAGACCGCCCTGCCGGCGTATGATGGCCGAGCCGTGTGGGGCGACCTGTACCAGCGCATCCGCCACCGGCTGTGGCCGGCCATGCAGCCAGACGCGCGGGTACAGGTGGCGGCGCACTTCGAGGCGTTCCTGGCCGACGACGCCAACTTCCGGCCGCCGCCCGCCCTGGTCCACAACGACTTCGGCGCGAGCAACATCCTCTACGACCACCGGACGCAGCGGGTGAGCGGCGTCATTGACTTTGGCTCGGCCGGGCTGGGCGACCCCGCGACCGACATCGCCGCTCTGGGCGCCTCCTACGGCGATGCCTTCCTGGCTTGGGTCGGTGAGGTGTACCCGCTCAACGCTGCCCTGCTGGACCGGGCGCGGTTCTACCAGGGGACGTTCGCGCTCCAGGAGTCCCTGTTTGGGGCCGAGATGGGCGACGCCGAGGCGTATGCGGCGGGGATGGCGCGGTATCGCTAGGCGAGACACCTGACAGGTTTTGGAAACCTGTCAGGTGTGAGGCTCGTCCTCCTCGAAGAGCAGGACAAAGAGCGGCAGGAGCAGGATGTTGCGGGCGGCCAGGGCGAAGATCGCGCGGCTGTCGAGGAAGCGCGTCAGTTCGACCCAGCGGCCGGGGTAGACGTACTGGGTCAGGGCGAGGATGAGGCCGAACAGCCCCCAGACCAGCCAGCGTTGGCGGTCGCGCAGCAGCGGGAGCAGGGGAATCAGCCAGACGAGGTACTGGGGCGAGAGAACCTTGTTGGGCAGGACAAAGGCCAGGATGCTCAGCGCGCTGAAGCGGAGTAGGCGCGGGACCGCGTCGGACTCATCCGTTGCCGTTGGGTCTACTGCGCGCAGCCGCCGCCAGTACGTCCAGTAGACCAGCCCTAGCAGGAGCACGATGGCCGGCACGGCCAGGGTGGCGAGCAGGTCGGCCCCTGGCGCGGCGACCTCCTCCGAGGCGTGGGCCTGCACCACCTCCAGCGGCGCGCCACGGGTGTAGCGCAACAGCAGGGGCGTGGCCCACAGCGAGTTGATCTCCAACCCCCGCTCGCCGTGGTAGGCGAACAGGACTTCGAGCACGGCCGGGCCGGTCGCCAGGAACGGCAGGAAGGCCAGCAGCAGGGTCAGAGCGTACAGGCCGGCGTCGCGCGCGAGCGTGCGGCCCTCGCCCCGGCGCAGGTGTTCCAGGGCGAACAGCGGCGCGAGCAGGGCGGGGTACACCTTGAGGGCGGTGCCGACGGCGAGCAAGGCCCAGGCAAGCTGCCCCCGCTGGCGCGGCCAGAGATAGATCGCGGCCAGGGTGACCAGGGCCGGGGCCAGGTCGTAGCGTTCGAGCGTCGCCATGACGCCCGCCGCCAGCAGGAACAGGGGCAGCGCCACGAGGACGCCCAGCAGCCCCCGGCCGTGCCCGCTGCGGCGGACGAGGGCCAGGGCGAGCCAGCCCAGGCCGATGGCAAGGGCGGCCTGCTCCAGGGCGAACTGGAGCCGGTAGCGGTCGAGATCACCGCCGGGCACGCCGAGGCCGGGCAGGAAGAACAGCGGTATCGCCAGCGGCGGGTATTCGAACACAAAGTCGCGGTAGGGCTGCTGGCCGACGGCCATGCGCTGGGCGTGCTCGGCGTACTGGGCGATAGTCGAGAGGTCGGCACGGTAGCCCGGCCAGGTGTACAGCGCCAGGCAGACCAGGGCAATGACCAAGGCCACGACCAGGGCCAGGTCACGCCAGGTCAGCGGCGGGGAAGCGGACTGAGAGGTTGAGGGCGGCATACAGCGTCACTTTTGTGAAGTAGGATGCCAGAACGACGTGGTGGCGTCATAACGGCATTGTTTATGCTATAGAAAATTGAGTTTTCTTGCTTAGCAGACGGACCTATGGTAAGCTAGCGAGGTCAGACTGCGCGGCGGCGCCCATGCCATGCTTCAGTTTGATGCTCGGCCACTGACTGGCATACACGGAGAAACCAGTGGAACCCCTCGTCATCATCCCGACTTACAACGAGCGCGAGAATATCCAGCGCCTGATTCCAGTTATCCTCGCCTTACCCACCCGCTTTGACATTCTCATCATTGACGATGCATCGCCCGACGGCACCGGCGAAGCCGCCGAGACGCTAGCTCAGGAGTGGCCGGGCCGCGTGCATGTGCTGCACCGCGAGGCCAAGCTTGGGCTGGGCAGCGCGTATGTCACCGGGTTCCGCTACGCCGTCGGCCATGCCTACGACCTGATCTTCCAGATGGACGCCGACTTCCAGCACGACCCGGCCGACCTGGAGCGTTTTGTCGCCGCCGCGCGTTCGGCGGAGGTCGTCATCGGCTCGCGCTATGTCGCCGGCGGGTCCACCATCGAGTGGTCGGCCTTCCGCCGCGCCATCAGCCAGGGCGGCGCGCTCTACACCCGCACCCTGCTCGGTCTGCCCTACTGCGACGTGACGACCGGCTATCGCTGCTACCACCGCCACATCCTGGAGCAGTTGGACCTGGACAACGTCACGACGACGGGCTTCGGCTTCCAGGTCGAGATGCTCTACCGCTGCCACCAGCTCGGCGCGCGCATTGTCGAACTGCCCATTGTGTTCCACCGCCGCCGCGTCGGTCAGTCCAAGATGAACTCAGACATCTTTATGGAGGCGATGGCCCTGGTCTGGCGGCTGCGCCGCGACGCGGGCCAACGCCCCCCTACCGTGCTCGGCGCGCCCAGCCGCTAGAGCCGGACCCTGCCGGCGTCGCCACATCGCCCGCCAGTGGGCCAGGATCCGACGCCGCCCCCGCCTCCACGACGCGCCGAGCCGTTTGACGCGGCTCCCACAACAGAGCAGCCCACCCCAGGAGCAACAGCCCATTTCGACCGGCCTGAACCGCAATCGCTTGCGGGTCCAGGCCGGTTAAGTTGTTCCAGCCGTGGGGGTAGAGGTACTGCGTCAACCCCAGGGCCAGGACATACACGGGCCAGAGCAGCCGCCGGCGCGCCGTCAGCAGCGGGGCCAGGGTGTACGGCCAGACCATGTACTGTGCCGAGAGCACCTTGTTGAACAGGGCAAAGGCCAGCACGGCGGCCAGGGCGAAGCGCACCCGCCGCTCCTCGGTCACAGGGCCTCGGGCGTAGCGCCACACGACCAGGACCAGCGCCAGCAGCATGAGGGGTGTCGCCAGGTTGGCGACCGTCGGGGTCAGCGGTGAGCTGATCTCCTGCGAGCCAAAGGCGAACTGGCTCTTGACCGGCGCGCCCAGGCTATGACCGATGAGGAGCGGCGTCGCCAGCAGGCTTTCGATCTGCACGCCGCGCTCCTGGTGATAGGCCAGCAGGCGGACCAGGCTATCGGGCGCGATGATCAGGAAGGGCACCAGGGGCGCGGCCAACACCGCCGAGAACACCAGCAGCCCGATGAACAGGCTGCCCCACTGGCGCCGCCGCGCCTGCTCCAGCGCGGCCAGCGGCGCCAGGGCGGCGGGAAAAACCTTGACCCCCGTCCCCAACGCCAGGCTCGCCCACCCCCACACCCCGCCCGCCCTCGGCCAGAGATAGAGGGCCAGCCCCGTCAGCGCGGCGGCCACCAGGTCGAAGCGTTCCAGGACAATCATGACGCCCGAGGCCAGCAGGAAGAGCGCCTGAGCCGCTAGCGCCCGCCTCACCCCCCGCCCCACCCGCCGCGCCCACGCCCACACCAGAACCACCGTCGCCAGGTCCACCACCGCCATCTGCACCGCGAACGCCGCGCGGTAGGCCGCCGCGTCCTGGGCGACGAGGCGCGGCAGCGCGTACCACAGCGCGCCCAGCGGCGGGTACTCGAAGGGGTAGTCACGGTAGATCAGCTTGCCGCTGAGCAACTGGGTGCCGCGCGTGAAGTCGAAGGGGATGGTGGAGAGGTCGGCGCGATAGCCGGGGCCAAAGTAGAGCAGGGCCAGCAGGCCCAAGTGAGCCGCCAGGGCGAGCAGGAGCGGTCGTAGAGCCGCCCAGCGGCCCCCCGTCCACCGCCGCCTAGCGTCCGGGGTGGCGGCCATGCCCTAGGCCACCCAGTACCACAGGGCGAACAGGGTCGTCAGGAAGCCTAATAGGGTCAGGCTCGCGACGGTCAGCGCCTCGTAGACCTGGCGGTTGCGGCCATACCAGGCCATGGTCATGAAGATCGGGAACGGCCCCATGCTGTGGCGGATGAGCGAGGTCAGCGTGCCCGTGCCAATGGAGGCATACAGGACCAGGGCGGCGAACAGGGTGTAGTGCCAGGATAGCTTGCGCAGACCGAGGACGAGGAAGACCAGGGCCACCAGGGTAAAGCCCAGGTCGAGGGCCGACATGGAGTAGGCGTGGGCGTTGACCGGCTCGTACAGGTAGCGCAGAAATGTGTCCCAGATGGCGCCCGGCTGGCGCTGCCACGCCTTCTGAACGTTGATAATCGCCAGGGGGTCACCAAAGCGCCAGAACAGATAGAGCGGGAACAGCAGGCCGCCGAACAGGGGAAAGACAATCGCCACCCAGGTCGTGCCGATCTGGCGCGTCTTGCGCCACTGCTGCCAGACCTCGTAGGCGAAGGGGATGAACACGAACGCGCCGACGAGGCGGCTGATGGCGGCCAGGAAGGCGACGTAGCCGCCCCAGCCCCACAGGCGCCGCCGCGCCAGGTAGAAGCTACCAATCACCAGGGCCATCGTCACCGGCTCGGCGTAGGGCGCGGACAGGAACAAGCTGCCGGGGTAAATCGCCAGGAACCAGGTGGCTCGCCCGCCGACCTCGGCGTCAAACTCCAGCTCAGTCAGCCGATAGAGGGCGGTCAGGGCGACGAGGAAGGCCAGGTTGGCGATGATCAGCCCCGCCACGGTGTACTCGGCGAGGCTCGGCGGACGGCCCAGCGTCAGGATGAGCGTGAGGCCCTTGAGCAGAGCCGGGAACAGCGGGTAGAAGGCGATGGTGGACTGTTCGCCCGGCACATAGCTGTAGCCTTCGTCGGCGACGCGGATGTACCACATAGCGTCCCAACGGGACCACATGTCCAGCGCCGGGCGGTCGGAGACATGATAGGCGATGTCAAGCTGGGCCTGGGGCAGAATCTGCATCGCCAGGACGCCGACAACCAGGATAAACAAGCGGGTGATGGCGAACGGGAAGGCAATGTTGACCCACCACCAGCGGGGAATGGCCCAGCGGCGCCCCGTGCTCCGCGCTTCGACCGCCTCCCCCTCCAACGGCTTCGTCACCTGCGCCATGTTGTCTCCGACGAGTCGAGGATAGTAGACGGTGAGAGTCTAGCACGTCTGGGGGCGATTGCCAAGAATCAGGGATTGGCACACCCCTTGCTTTAGGGTGTATAACGTTTTTTGAGCTTTTTAGGAGATATACTCTGTGCAGGCGTCAACTCCGTCTGTGTCCGTTGGCCGCATCGCCATCTGGACCGCCACCGTCCTCATCGTCGCCGGCGTCTTGCTCGCCCTGTATAGCCTGCGCGATCTGCTTCTGATGTTCTTCGTCGCCATCGTCGTGTCGGCCGCCATGCGCCCGCTCGTCCTGGGCATCCAGCGCTATGGTCTGCCGCGCCCTGTGGCCGCGATTATCGTCTACCTCTCCATCCTCGCCGTGATCATCGGCGTGGTCGTCTTCACCGTCCCCCCCCTGGCGGGACAGGTGGTGGCCCTGGTCGAGCAGGCGCCGGCCCGCTACGCTGAGCTACTCGATGTCCTACGCGGCTCACCCAGCCGCACCGTCCAGGCCCTGGCGGCCAACCTGCCCAACCTGGACAACCTGGCTGAAATTCAGGGTCGCCTCGGCTCGGTCATGAACGAGGGCAGCGTCCTGTCGGCGCTCAACGCGGCGCGCGGCATCGCCGAGGCCTTTGTCACCATCTTCCTGGTCGCGTTCTACTGGACGCTGGACCAGTCGCGCATGGAGCGGTTGTGGCTGTCGCTGGCGCCGCCGTCGGAGCGCCCCCGCCTGCTGACCATCTGGCGCGAGATGGAACACAAGATGGGGTCCTACCTGCGTGGGACGGGCATCCTGGCGGTCATCATGGCCGTCATTACCAGCATTGGCTACGTCCTGCTGGGCGTCCCCTACGCCCTGGTGCTCGCCATCATCGCCGGCCTGGGCGAATTCGTGCCCGTCATCGGCTTCCTGGTCGGCTCGCTGCCCGCCATCCTCATCGCCCTGACCGTCTCGCCCCAACTGGCCCTGTTCGTCCTGGCCCTCAACATTGTGGCGCAACAGTTCGAGAACTACGTCCTCGCGCCTCGCATTATGTCCGACGCCGTCGGCGTCAGCCCTGTCGTCATCATCTTCGCCCTGCTGGCCTTCAGCGCGCTGTTCGGTCTGGTCGGCGCGTTCCTGGCGATTCCCCTGGCGGCCATCATCCAGGTTCTGTTGGACCGTCTCATTCTCAGGACGGATCCGGTCGCCGAGGAAAGCGTGCCCGAAGCGGGACCCCTCGTGGCCGCCCGCACCCAACTGCACGCCCTGCGGGCGCGGCTGCGCCAGCGCCTCCGCAACCGTGACGAAGCCCTGGACATCGAATCGGGGTTGGACGCCCTCGACCAGCGCATTGAGGACGTGGTGCTGACGGTGGATAAGGCCATCGCCGAAGCCGGCCAGGACGCCAAGACCGTCGAGCCGCAAGTCCTGGAGACCATCCAGCATGCCATCCGGCAGGTCGAACGACTGGCCGCCGAATCGCTGGACGATAATAGCCCGGTGGGCCTGACCGCCGAAGCCAAGCAGGACAAGGAAGCGACCGCCGAGGTAGAGACGGTAATCGAGGAGGCGAAGCAGACGCTCCAGACGACAGCGGCCCAGGTGCGCGAGATCGCCGACGACACCTCTGAGTTCCCCGAGCCGCGTCCGGCCGCCGCGCGGGCGTAGCCCCTCGCTAGCAGACGCCACAGCCCCCGGTTCCAGGGTTGGAACCGGGGGCTGTTCTCTTGGAGATAGACCTGACAGGTTCTCAAAACCCGTGAGGTCTGAGCGTCAGTCATCCGTCGTCCGTCGTCCGTCATCAATAGTACATGGACAGGTACTTGTGCCAGGCGTCCTGGCGGCCCCGGTCGCCCAGCAGGACGAAGGCCAGGTAGCGCGGGCGGGCCGGCGTGCTCAGCAGGAGCATGTTGGCCTGCTCCGGCGTGCGGTTGCCCTTGCGCCGGTTGCAGGGGCCGCAGGCGGCTACCACGTTATCCCACGTCGTGCCGCCGCCCTTGCTCCGGGGCACCACGTGGTCAATCGTCAGTTGCGTCTTGCCCGGCTGCACGCCACAGTACTGGCAGGTGTAGTTGTCGCGCGCCAACACGGTCCGCCGCGAGACGGGCAGCGGCAGGCGCGGCGGCACGGGCACGTAGGTCACCAGGCGGATGACCGACGGCACTTCCAGGTCCAGCCGCTCGGCCCGCAGGCGCTCGCGCGTGGCCTCGACAACCTCGGCCTTCTCCTTGAGCAAGAGCAGGATGGCCCGGCGGAGGGGAATCACGTTCAGCGGTTCGTAGGTTGCGTTGAGCACGAGTACGGAAGACATACTAACGACTTCTCACTTCCCTGGCCTCTAGGGCGGACCCCCAACCGCCTAACAAGACGGCGGGGGACTAAAAGAGCGTGGCCTTGTTGCCTGGACGCGGATCATAGCGGAGCGCGAACTGCTCCAGGAAATCCCGCTCGACAAACCACTTGTTGCCGATCTTGAAGGCCGGCAACTTTCCCTGGCGAATCAGGCGCTTGACCGACTCCGGGTGGATGTGCAACCGAGCGCCGGCCGCCTCCACATCCATGTACGCTTCAAACGGGTTCACGCTAGGCCCCCTTGCCAAATGCTTGATACTGCAACAATTATACGGTTTCACCTTGCGTTTGTCAAGGGGCAAGACGGGCCTTTCTCAGCTACTCCATACATTGGAGGACACGCCATGCAACTCACCATCAACCAAAAGACGTATACCGTGGACGACGACTCCCGCCTGCTACTCTACGTCCTGCGCAACGACCTGCACCTGACCGGCACGCGTTATGGCTGCCTGGCCGGGCTGTGCGGCTCGTGTACCGTTCTGGTGGACGGCAAGCCCGTGCGCTCGTGCCTCACGCCCGTGAGCCAGGTGGCGGGCAAGGCGATTACGACCATCGAGGGACTGGCTCCCCCCGGTCAGCTGCATCCCGTCCAGCAGGCGTTCATCGAGGAGCAGGCGCCGCAGTGCGGCTGGTGCATGTCGGGTCAGGTGCTCACGGCAGTCGGCCTGCTGACCCAGACGCCTCGCCCCACCGACGAGCAGATCGTCGAGGGCATGGCCGGCAACCTCTGCCGCTGCGGGAGCTACGTCCGCATAAAGCGTGCCATTCGCCGCGCCGCCGAGACGATGAACAGGAGCTAAGCCATGCCCAACCAGACACCCAAGCGGCGCGGCGTCACCCGCCGCCAGTTCCTCGCCGGAGCGGGCGCGCTCGGCGCGGGCCTCGTCGTCGCGTTCTACGGCGGACTGCCCGTCGCGCGGCGCATGATCGCCGAGAATACCAACCGCTTCGTGCCCGCCTCGCCCACCGATCCCAATGCCTGGCTGCGCGTCCAGCCTGATGGCCGCGTCCAGTTCCTGGTCAACAAGATGGAGATGGGGCAGGGCGTCCAGACCGCTCTCATGCAGATTGTCGCCGACGAGCTAGACGTGCCGTTCGAGCAGGTCAGCGCGCCGCTAGTCAGCACGGCCGCCATGCCCCGCGACAGCTTCGGCACCTTCGGCAGCATGACCGTCTCCTCCCTCTACCCGGCCCTGCGCGCGGCGGCGGCCGAGGCGCGCGAGACGCTGAAGCTCGAAGCGGCCAAACGCCTGAACCGCCCGGCCGCTGACCTGGCGACGGGCCAGGGCCGGGTGTACGTCAAGGCCAACCCCGCCCAGACCGTCGGCTACGGCGAGTTGGTCGCGGGCCAGACCATCGTCCGCGTCCTCAAGGACCCCGCTCCCCTCAAGCCGGTGGCCGAGTTCCAGGTCATCGGCCAGAGCGTGCCGCGCGTGGACATCCCCGACAAGCTGACCGGCAAAGCCGTCTACGGGGCCGACGCCTGGGTGGAGGGCATGCTCCACGGCAAGGTGGCCCACCCGCCCGGCATCGGGGCGAAGCTCAAGCGCGTGGACACGGCCACGGCGCAGAGCGCGCCCGGCGTGGTCAAGGTCGTGCAGGACGGTGACCTGGTGGGGGTCGTGGCCCGCACCGAGGAGGACGCGCTGCGCGGGCTGGGCGCCCTGGATGTCCAGTGGGACGCGGGCAAGCCCTGGCAGCAGAGCGAGATTGATGCTCTGCTCAGTGTGGACGGTGGCGGGGGAACCGTCATCCGCGAGCGCGGTGGCGTCGAAGGCGCGCTCCAGGCCTCGGCCCGCCGCGTCGAGGCGGTCTATCGCACCCCGCTCGCCGCCCAGGCGCCGCTGGAGATGCAGACCGGACTGGCCGACGTGCGCGACGGCCAGGCGCGGGTCTGGGC
>CAZFUK010000069.1:0-12483 GCA_964522005.1 uncultured Anaerolineales bacterium
CGTCGCCAGGACCATAATCGGAATCACGGCCAGGGTCAACAGCGACAGCTTCACGTCCATCAGGAACATGGCGACGACAATGCCGATGAGGATGGCGATGGAGCGGAAGACGCCGACAAAGGACCAGGTCACAAAGTCCTGGATGGTGCCGATGTCGGACAGGAGGCGCGACATCAGCCGACCGACGACGAAGTGGTCGTAGAAGCTGAGGGTCATGCGCTGCAAGTGGGCGTACAACTGGGTGCGCAGGTCAAAGATGACGTCGTTGGCGACGTTGCCCATGTAGGTGACACGGCGGTTGGTGCTGACGAACTCGACCAGGGCCGCGAACAGGAACAGGCCGGAGTAGAGCAGGAGGGCCTGCAGGTCGCGGTCAATCATGCCGTGGTCAATCGCCAGGCGCACCAGGGGCGGCCCGACCACGCTGGCGACGGCCTGGATGGCCTGGAAGACAAAAGCCAGGATGACGGGGCGCTTGTAGGGCGCGAGGTACTGGAGCAGCCGACTGGCGAGGTGGGCGTTATAGGACTGACCAATCTTGTCCTCTTTGTCGCTGAGCCGTTCCAGGCTGGCGACGAGGGACGCCTTGCGGGCATTGAGGACGCCCCGCGTCTCTTCGGTCGGCTGGTCATCCAGGTCAACGGGCGGCGCGGTCCGCCCGTTTTTTCCGTTGGAGCCGTTCGAGCCATTCGTTACAACTGACATACTATACTATCTCCTCCCTCTCCTCCGGGGAGAGCGGATACGTTCAGTCCCTTAGCCGGAGCGGCGGCGGCCCCGGTCCCCGTACTGCGACGCGAGTTCCAGGCTACGGTTGACGCGGCGCGGCTTGTCGGCGGCGGCCGTCTCCTCCTGGTCGCGCAACTGGAGGTCGTAGATGTGGCGGTAGAGGCCGGGCTGCTGGAGGAGTTCCTCGTGGCGGCCACGCTGGACAATGGTGCCCTGGTCGAGCACGAGAATCTGGTCGGCGTTCTTGAGGGTCAGCAGCCGCTGGGCGATGACGAAGGTGGTACGGCCCTGCATGAGGCGGGACAGCGCCTGCTGGATTTCAAACTCGGTGGCCGCGTCCACGCTACTCGTCGCGTCGTCCAGGACGAGGATGCGCGGGTTCAGGACCAGGGCGCGGGCGATGGCAAGGCGCTGCCGCTGGCCGCCGGAGAGGTTCAGGCCGCGCTCGCCCACCTCGGTGTCGTAGCCGTCGGGGAAGCTGGAGATGAAGTCGTGGGCGCCCGCCGCTTTGGCCGCCGCGACAATCTCTTCCTGGGTCGCGTCGGGGTTGCCGTAGGCGATGTTCTCGCCGATGGTGGACGAGAACAGGAAGGTATCCTGGAGGACGAGGCCAATCTGGCGGCGCAGCGAGGCCAGCGTGACCGCGCGGATGTCCTGGTCGTCCACCAGGACGCGGCCCTCGGTCGGGTCGTAGAAGCGCGGGATGAGGTTGATGATGCTGCTCTTGCCCGACCCGGTCAGGCCCATGAGGGCGACGACCTGGTTGGGCCGCGCTTCGAACGAGATGTCCTTGAGGACGGCGTTGTCGCCGTAGGCGAACGAGACGTGGTCGAAGACGACGTGGCCCTGGATGGGGGCGATGTCGCGCGCGTCGGGCGCGTCCTCGATGGACGAGGGCGCGTCAATAATCTCGAAGAAGCGCGTACCCGAGGCGATAGCCTGGGAGACGCGGTCCACCAGGAAGCCGAGGCGCTGGGTGGGCTGGGCGAGCATGACCAGGTAGGTGTTGAAGGCGACGAGCGTACCGACGGTCAACTGGCCGCTGATGACCTCGCGGCCGCCGAACCACAGGATAAGCGCGGTGCTCAGGGCGATGGTGAAGGTCATGAGCGGGAAGTTGGTGGCCCAGCGCTGGATAATCAGTCCGCGCCGGTTGTTGTACTCTTTGTGCTCGGCGTGAAACCGCTCAATCTCGAATGGCTCACGGGCGAAGGCCTTGACGACGCGGATGCCCTGCAGGGTCTCCTGCATGATGGTGCTCATGACCGCCATCTGCTCCTGGACGATCTTCCAGACATAGCGCATGCCCAGGCCGAAGCGCAGACTGACGCCGACCAGGGCGATGACGGGAACCAGGGCGATGAGGGCCAGGCGGGCGTCAATGGAGTACATCAGGACGATGGCCGTGGTGAACAGGACGAAGATGCTGAGCAAGCTCATCACGCCGTCGCCCGTGAAGTTCATGATCTGCTCGACGTCGCTGGTGGCGCGGCTGATGAGTTCGCCTGTCTGCGCCTTGTCGTGGTAGGCGAAGGGCAGGTGCTGAATCTTGTTGTACAACTGGTTGCGCATGTCGTAGGCGATGCTAAAGGCGATGCGCTGCGCGCCATAGAGTTGCAGGAAGCTGAACACGGCGCGCACGACGGCCAGGCCGATGATGGTCAGCGCGGCGTTGACGA
Organism: uncultured Anaerolineales bacterium; assembly: GCA_964522005.1. Taxonomy (GTDB): domain Bacteria; phylum Chloroflexota; class Anaerolineae; order Epilineales; family JAHCIE01; genus JAHCIE01. The sequence goes on from CAZFUK010000069.1 coordinate 2,409, forward strand.
GGTAGCGGTACTCGCCGCTCGTCAGGCCGACGTCAATGACCGAGCGCAGAATCCAGGGAACCACCAGGCTGAGGCCTGTGGCGAGGAGCAGCGCGGCGTAGGTGGCGGCTGCCCAGCGCCAGTAGGGGCGCACGTAGCCGAAAATGCGTTTGAGCACTTGCATACAATAAAGCTCCGTAAAGGGTGAAGCGTAAAGCGTGATGCGTGAAACGTAATGCGTATTTCGTATTGTCCCTGATGGAAGACTTTCTGTAAAGGGCGGAAATACGGATTACGCACTACGCATTACGCACTAGGGTTGGCATCCGCCGTTTGGGTAATGGGGGCCTCGGCGGTCCGCCGGTCGCGGCGCGGGAGCAGCAGGGCGGCACAGACGCCGACCAGGGCGACGAGGGCGAGGCCGGACAGAGTCGCTTGCAGGCCGAGGGCGTCGGCCAGGCGGCCGGTAATGGCGACGCCGATGCTGCCGGCGATAAACGTAAAGCCGAGGGCCAGCCCGCTCATGACGCCGATGCCGCGTGGGAGCAACTCCTGCGCCATGACCAGGGTAATCGGGAACGACGCGCCGATCAGCATACCGAGGACGGGCGCAATGAAGAATTGCAGCGTCAATGGGCTATTCAGGAGCAGCAGCACGAGGGGGATGGCGCCCAGGAGTGACGTCAGAATGATGGGCTTGCGGCCCACGCGGTCGGCCAGCGAGCCGCCCAACAGGCCGCCGAGGGCCAGGGGCAGGAGCAGGGCGAAACTCAGGTTGCTCGCCACGTCCACCGAGTAGCCCTGGGCGACGACCCACTGGGGGAGGTACGTGGTCATGGAGGAGTGAACCCACTGCCGCAGGAAGATGACAACGATGAGGGCGACCGCCGAGTAGCGCGCCATGGGGTTGTAGTCGTTGAGGCCGGCTGTACCGCTTTTGGCCTCGACCGCTGGGGCGTCGGCGGCCTTGATGCGGCGCGGCGCGGCCCACACCTGGAGCGCGCTGAGCAGCAGGCCAAAGCCGGTCAGCAGCCCAATCGCGCCCTGGCCGGCCGTGGCAAAGGCGAAGCGAGCGACGACCGGGCCGGTGGCGAAGCCGCTGTTGCCGCCGAGCATGAAGATGGAGATGCCGGTCGCCTTGCGCTTGCCGCTCGCCATGGCGGCGTTGGCGGCGCCCTGCGGGTGGAAGGCGGCCGAGCCGATGCCGGCGACGGCGGCCAGGGCCAGCAGGGGCGGATAGGTCGTGGTCAGGCGCATCAACCCCATCATGATCGCGATGAGGGCGACACCGCCCGCCGCCAGCCAACGCCCACCGACGCGGTCGGCGAGCCAGCCGAAATAGGGCTGCGTCAGCGAGGACGCCAGGGCAAAGGCCAGCGAGACGTCGGCCACCTGGGCGTAGGAGAGGTTGAGGGGCCGGGTGAGGGTGACGAGAATCAGGGGCAACATGCCGGAGTACATATCCACGCTGAAGTGCCCCAGCGTGACCGCCATCAAGGCGCGATTACGGAGCCAGTCGAGCATAGGGTTGTCCTTTGCGGAAGAGGATAAGGTCAGGCGACGAGGCCCTCGAGGGTGCGGACGACATCCCGCCCCCCATCGCGGTTGACTGAGTAGTACTTGACGCCCAGGGCGCGGCGCACGCGCAGCAACCCAACGCGCTCCAGGAGACCGAGGTGGCGCGAGGCGGCGGGCTGCGAGATGCCGAGGGCGATCATGAGGCTCTCCTGGGTCTGTTCGCCCGCCTGGAGGTGGGCCAGGATGTGCAGCCGCGTCTCGTCGGCCAAGGCGCGCAGGGGCGGGAAGAGATGGACGACTTCGGGCGTCGCCGATTCGGCCTGGCGGGCCGGGCCGACAGTGCGGGCGTTGAAGCTGACAAAGACCCGCGTGCCCGTGGTGACAATAAAGAAGAACGGGCCAATGTGCGGTGACGGGACAAAGACGACCTCGGTGGTCTCGTCCATGGCCTGCCGCCAGGCCGGGGGCAGGGCACGGCCGGTCACGGCGGCGAAGACTTCGTCAATGCCGCCCCGATAGCTCTGGCGGCGGTGGTAGGCCAGGGCCTGCTTGAGCAGGGCGCCTTCGCGGGTCAGGCAGGCGAGGTAGGCCGGGCCGACGTGGGCCAGCAGATCACCCAAGTGGGCCTTGACCCGCCCTGGGTCCTGGGTCAAGGCGAAGGCCAGGTCGGCGTCGAAGAACACGACGCCCTCGCCGCGCGTGGCCCGCTCGGCGGCCAGGCGGGCGTAGAGCAACTGGCGCACGCCCTCGGGCGTGGAGGGGTCAATCTCAGGCAGGGTATCGCCCAGGCGGGCCACGAAGCGGGCCACCAGTTCGGCGTAGAAGGCGGTGGGCTGCTCGGCCAGGTAGGTCTGGAAGGCGGGCAACTCGCGCCAGGCGGCGTCACTCAGGGGCAGGCCGGCCACGGGGGCGTCGGGGCCGCGCACCACTTCGGCCAGGAACGGCGTGAGGGTGGCGATCTCCGCTCGGCCCCCCGCGTTCAGGCCGGCGGTCGTCTCGTAGACCCAGTCACTGAAGCCGTCGCGCCAAGCGGACTTGACGATGAGGCTGAGGGTGGTGAACAGGTCGTGGGGGAGGGAAAAATCAAAGCCCACATTCACGGTGGGCGGGGCTTCAATCAGGTCGGGGAGCATTCGACACCTTTGAGTGATGTGAGACCTGACAGGTTTCTAAAACCTGTCAGGTCTGTGCAGCCGAGTTCAACTGAATATTCACATAGGTGGATACGAACAGGCCAAAGTATAGGCCCTGCGAGCGGGCCTGTCAAGAATCAAGAGGGTTGGACACCTGACAGGTTCCAAAAACCTGTCAGGTGTCGGCATTACGGAGCAGTACGTGCCCTGTCGTTGCGAATCAGCAGGGGCAGCCAGGCGCGCTTGAGGATGTCCTGCTGCTCCTGCGGCGTGAGCACATCCAGGTAGGTCGTGGCGCGGGCGATGGGGCCATCCACGCCGCCCAGGCGCATGGTCGGGTTGATGCCGCGCACCGTGTCCTTGACGTTGGACAGGCCGACGGTATCGCCGGGCCGCAGACCCGTCGCCCCGTTCCAGGCCAACGCCTGCATCTCGACCTCGGCCACGCTGGTACAGGGGGTCGGCAGGATAGGCAGGCTGACCAGGCCGTTGAAGTCCACGGAGAACAGGATGCGGCCGCGCTGACGGCCGCCCGTCGTCTGGTAACTGATGCTGGCCTCGCGGACTTGCTGGTTCGGTGTCACCCGCACGGTGCGAATGGCGTCACTGGCGACGCGAAGCTGGGTCGGGTCGAACTCGCCGACAAAGGTGAGCGCGGACACCTGCGGGGCGCGTGATGTGAACGAGGCGACGCAGATCGGGATCTTGAAGCTGTCACCAGGCACCACACCCCCACGGGGCAAGGCTGTCAGGTCGAAGAAGGCGACCGCGCCTTCCAAGCCGTCGGCCGGCGCGTCGGGGGCGGGGTAGGCGGGCAGGACGGGCGGCGGCGCGGGTGGGGTCGGGCCGGGCAGCCGGTCCACTGGGCGCGGGTCGTTGGTGAAGATGTCGCGGCGCGTGCGGCAGCGCTTGAAGTTGGCCTGGCCGACGGTGATGAGGGTGTCGTTGCCGCGCAGGATGGTGTAGAGGTAGCCGGCCTCCTGAAGAATGGGCGCGGGAATCTGGACCACGTAGGAGCCATCTAACTCGGTGCGGGTAAAATTCGAGCCGGAGCGGCCGCTAATCTTGAGTTCTACTTCCGCCCGAGGCACCCCCCGCCCCTGCGGGTCCAGCACATAGCCGCTCATCTCGCAGCCGGTCTGGTCCTGAGCGCGGGCAGCCAGCCCGACCGCCAGAATCGCGGCCAGGGCCAGCGCCACGCCGGCGACCAGGCGGCGCATCGTCAACTGTGTCACGAAGCCTCCTTGAGCACTCGTCAGTAGACAGTCGTCGGTAGGCAGCCCAGAGTACTCAGTCGTCAGTCGTCGGTAGACGGTAGTCGGTAGTCAGTAATCTGACTACGGCCTACTGTCTACCGACTACCGTCTACTGTCTACCGTCTACTGACTGCCGACTACTTCCCCCTAGAAAGACGGAGGGCGCGGCGGAAGGTTACGGGTGGGAGGGGCGGGATTTAGCCGGCGGGGTCGTCGTAGCGGCCGAAGACCAGGGCGGCGTTGATGCCGCCAAAGCCGAAGGAGTTGGAGAGAATGGTATTGACGCGCTCCTCGCGGCCCGTGTGGGGCAGGTAGTTCAGGTCGCAGGCGGGGTCGGGCTGGCGCAGGTTGACGGTGGGGGGCAGGAAGTCGTGCTGGAGAATCTGGCAGCAGATGACGGCCTCCATGGCGCCGCTCGCGCCGAGGGCGTGGCCGTGGAGGGCTTTGGTGCTGCTGATGGGCACCTGGTAGGCATAGTCACCGAGCGCTTTCTTGATCGCCAGCGTCTCGGTCGAGTCGTTGAGGATGGTCGAACTGCCGTGGGCGTTGATGTAGTCAATATCCTGGGGCGTGACGCGGGCTTCGGCCAGCGCGAGGCGGATGGCGCGGGCGGCCTGCTCGCCGGTGGGCAGGGGGGCGGTCATGTGGTAGCTATCGTTGGTCGTGCCGTAGCCCAGAATCTCGGCGTAGATCCGCGCGCCGCGCCGCCGGGCGTGCTCCAGTGTCTCCAGCATGAGCATGCCCGTGCCCTCGCCCATGACCATGCCGTCGCGGGTGACATCGAAGGGGCGCGAGGCCGTCTCTGGCGTGGCGTTGTGGTCTGACGACAGGACGCGGATGATGTCGAACGCGCCGAAGGTCAGCGGGGCCAGGGGAACCTCGACACCGCCCGCCAGGACCACGTCGGCCAGGCCGAGGCGGAGAATGCGCGTCGCCTCACCGATGGCGATGGGGCCGGAGGCGCACGAGTTGGAGTTGGCGACGTTCGGGCCGCGCAGGCCGAACTCGATGGCGATGTTGCACGACGACGCGCCGCCGAACACCGAGAGCGCCAGGGAATGATTGACGTTGCGGATGCCCTGCTGCAGGAAGACCGCGTGCTGCTCCTCCGCGCAAGGGGTGCCGCTGAGGGCCGAGCCGATGTAGACGCCCATGCGCTCGCTGCACTCGTCGCCCAGGTTGAGGCCGGCGTCGACGACGGCCTGGCGGGCGGCGACCAGGGCAAACTGTGAGAAACGGTCGAGCCGCCGGGCGTGCTTGCGGTCGAAGTGGTCCAGGGGGTCGAAGTCGCGCACTTCGGCGGCGACCTGCGAGCGAAACTGCGCCGGGTCGAAGCGGCTGAGCGGCCGCACCGCCGACTGGCCGCGCCGCACGCCCGCCCACAGCCCGTCGGCGCCCAGACCGATGGGGGTGACAGCGCCGAGGCCGGTGATGACGACGCGGTGGGGGGGATGGCCGTTCAGGGTCATGGAGGCTCCAATCGGTAGTCAGTAGTCGGTAGTCGGTAGACAGTAGACAGTAGTCGGCGGTCAGTAGTCGGTAGACAGTAGACAGTAGACAGTAGACGGTAGACAGTAGACAGTAGTCGGTGATTAGTAGTCAGTGGTTAGTAGTCGGTGGTCGGTAGTCGGGGTCTGATTACTGGTTACTGACTACCGACTACTGTCTACTGGTTACTGACTACCGACTACTGAAGACTGACCACTGTTCTCGCGTTCGGCGCGGTCGCGGATACAACGCAGCGTCTTGGTGGCGATGGGGTCTACAAAGAAGCCGCCGACGAAGCGCGCGCCCCAGCCGGCGATGAGGGGCCACTTCGGGCTAAAGTCGTGGTGGATGGTGACGTGGACGAGGTCGCCGCGCTGTTCTAGACGCCATTCGACGTCCATCCCTTTCGTAGCGCCCTTGATGTGGCGGAACAGGATGCGGTTCTCGGCGGGGCGGTGCTCCTGGATGGAGGTCCAACTGACGGGAATCCAGTCGCGGCTGGCGCCCATCTCGACCACGCGGCGGCGGCCCTGGCCGGTGACGCTGTCTTCCAGGAGGCGGACGTAGCGGTAGTGAGGCAGGAACTCGGGCCAGCGTTCCACAAACGCGCCTAACTGGAAGATGCGCTCCAGGGGCGCGCGGATTTCAATGACGTTGTCCATGTGCATGGCGGCTATCCTTAGTCCGAAATCTGACTAAGGAAAGTATAGGAATCCGGGAGAGGTTGGCAAAGCCTGTGGTCAGTAGAGACGCGATATATCGCGTCTCTACTGGCTACAGGCTCCTATCTCGTCACCTGGCCTAGTCGCCCGCGCGGCGCACGCCCGGCAGATACAGGTTCGAGACCCGCGGGGCGGTGTCCTCGGCCTGGCGGCAGGTCGCGGCGGCGCAGCCGCGTAGCTGGGCCAGCCACAGGGCCAACTCGTTGACCAGGGCGCGGGGCGCGCTGTCGTGGAGACTGCGCAGTTCGTGGGGGTCGGTCTGCAAATCGTACAACTCGATGTCGCCGTTCTGGTATTCGACGTATTTGAAGCGCGAGGTGCGAATGGCGGTGTAGAACGTGACAAGGTCATCGCCCGGGTCAGCGGGGGCCACACCGCCGATGGGCAGGGAACTGGTCAGCGGGTACTGCTCCACCAGGAAGGCCCGGCGCCAGGTCTCGAGAGCCGGTGGGTTCGCGGTTAGGAGGCTGGCGAAGGACCGGCCATCCACAAACGCGGGGGGCTGGACGCCGGCGAGTTCAGCGAAGGTCGGGGCGATGTCTGTCGTGCCGACCAGGTGGGCGCGCGTGCCGCCAGGGGGTACGCCCGGCCCGGCGACCATGAGCGGGAGGTGGATGTCCTCTTCATAGGCCAGATACTTGGTGGGCCGCAGGCGGTGCTGGCCCATGTGATAGCCGTTGTCCGAGGTAAAGACGAGGTAGGTGTTGTCCAGCTCGTCGGTCTGGCGCAGCGCCGTCACCAGGGCGGCGATCATGTCGTCCACGGCTTGCATCGAGCGCAGGCGTTGGCGGTAGAGTTCGTCTATCTCGTCAATCTGACGCGGCGTGAGCAGGGGCAGCGAGCGGAGGGGGCGCGGCTTGTCGCTCACATCGGCCTCGTTGAAGGCAGGACCTCGGGGGGCCTGGGCGTCCGGGAACAGGGCCGCGTGGCGCGGGGCGGGGGTGGCGGGCGCGTGCGGCACGAAGGGCGCGATGTACAGGAAGAACGGAGCGCCGGATTGGGCGGCGCGCTGGACTGTGCCCACGGCCTTGCGGGTCAACACATCGGTCATGTAGTCGCCCGGCGCACCCCCATACTCAACCTGCTGGCCGTTTTCGTTCATGGTGTAGTTGAAGCCCTGGTAGCCCGCGCCTTCGGTCGAGGGGCTGTACCACTCGGTCCAGCCTGGCGGGATGTAGGCGGGGTTGTCGCCGGGGTAGCCGTTGAGGTACTTGCCCAGCAGCGCCGTGTAGTAACCCGCGTCCCTGAGCCAGACGGCGAGCGTCGAGCGTTCGTCGCCCGTCACCTGGAACTTCTCCAGGCCGCCGTCTGGCGCGGCATTGCTGTAGACCTGGTGATTATGGACATACTGGCCGCGCAGGTAGGTGGCGCGGGAGGGGCAGCACAGGGAGATGGTCGTGAAGTAGTTCTCAAACGTGACTCCCCGCGCCTGGACGAGCGCCCTGAGATTGGGCATGCTATCGGTCGTGCCGAGCAGGGCATCCAGGTCATCGGTCAGCAGGAGGATGAGGTTAGGGCGGGCGGGTTGGCTGGGCAGTGAGCGGGTGGCTGGTAGGGAGGTGGGGGGGGCAGCGGCCGTGGAGGCCGCGCCGAGGCAGAGCAGGGCCAGAGTCAGGAGCAGGGTACGCCAGAAGGGGAGATGGACGTGTCGCATGGCTGGGTCTCCTGAGGAAGAGATGGATAGGCCGAGTATACAGGTAAAGTGTAAGAGATGAGTGGCCGAAATGTGACAAGATTGTTAAGGCAGTTATAATTGACCCTCGAATGGCCGAGGCCGGGGAGAAGCCTCTTGGACGAGACGAGCCTGATCCGACAAGCGCAAGGCGGCGATGTCCGCGCCTTCAACGTCCTGGTACGCGCCCATCAGTCCACCGCGTTTAATGTCGCCTATCGTATCCTGGGCGACAGCGACGGGGCGGCGGACGTGACCCAGGACGCCTTCTTGCATGCCTATAAAGCGATCAGCGATTTCCAGGGCGGGTCGTTCCGCGCCTGGCTGATGCGCATTACGACCAACGCCAGCTACGACTACCTGCGCTATCGCAAGCGGCGGCCGGCCACCTCCTTCGAGGAGATGGTGCCCGACCCGGACATGGCCGAGCCGACGCCGGCGCTTACCGACCCCGGCGAGACGCCGGAGGATTATACGCTCCGCAAGGAGTTGGGGCGAGTCATGCAAGGCTGCCTGGATGGGCTGCCGCCCGACCAGCGCGCCGTGGTGGTCCTGTCGGACGTGCAGGGCTACTCCTACGAGGAGATCGCCCACTCTATCGGCGCGGAACTCGGTACGGTCAAGTCGCGCCTGAGCCGGGCGCGCGCCCGCATGCGCGATTGTTTGCAGGCGAAACGGGAACTTTTACCGGCTGCCTATCGTCTAGGTAACTAGAGTGGTGAGATTGAGGAGACTAGGGACTAGAGATTGGCAGAGTTATGAGCGCACTGTATGAACAGCCCGTCGATCTGACCCTGTTGTCAGCCTATCTCGACGGTGAAGTAACTCCAGAGGAACGGAGCCTGGTTGAAGCGCAACTGCGCATCAGCCCGGCCTGGCGTAAGGAGTTGGAGAGCCTGCGCTGGACCGTCAACCTCTTGCGCGAACTGCCCGAAGCGCCGCTGCCGCGCTCCTTCGAGCTACCGGTCCCGGCGGAGACGGCGCGCGCCGCGACGAGCCGCGCCGCGCCGCGGGCCAGGGGCTGGCGGCTGGACCTGGGGTGGATGTACGCCTTCTTCCGGACCTCGGCTGCCGTGACCGTGGCCCTGCTGCTTGCGGTGGTCGGGCTGGACGCGTGGCAGACGCGCGGCGACCTGGCGCGCGATGTGATGCTGGCGCAGCGCCCTGAAAATGCGCCGGCCTCCCAGGCCCTGAGTGCGCCGGCGGCGGGTCAGGCCCCGGTCGAAGCGCCACAGGCGGCTCAACCCGCCGCACCGACCACAGCGCCGGCCGGGAAAGCGCTCCAGAACCCGCAGGCCCAGGGCACGTTCCCCTCGGCCGCCGCGCCCGTACGGCCTGGTAGTGGCGGCGGTGGCGGTGGTGTGCCGGGCGGTGGCGCGGGTGGCCTGGGGGGTGGCGCTGGGTCAGGCGCCGGGGGCGCCGGGTCCTCGACAGAGGGCGGCTTACCCCTCGTGGCGACGCCGGCCCCAGCGGCCGGGGATGTGCAGTCCTCGGTGACGCCGGACACTCAGTCGGCGCGTACCTCGAAAGCCCAGCCCCAGGCCCAGGCGGTCCCCCAGCCGCAGCCGGCCCCGCCCGCCGACGCCACGACGCCCGCTGCTCCAGGGGCCGGGTGGCGCTGGCTGGAAGCTGTCCTGGCGGGATTGGCGGTGGCGCTGGTAGCAGGCGCGTGGACGGTGCGGCGACGGATGACGAAGGACGGATGACGAAGGACCGAGGACGAGGAAGCTATAAAGAAGACCCGGATGAAACGTGTTCATCCGGGTCTTTTGTACTCAGGCTGGACAGTCGGCGGCCTTGGTCGTTGGTCCTTCGTCGTCCGTCCTCGGTCGGTCTAGGTATAGATGGCCTTCTCGGTCTTGGGGTCGAACAGCTTCATGCTGTCCATGTTCATGACCAGTTCGAGGTTGTCACCGGGATGGACGCGGACGCGCGGGTCCACGCGGGCGACGAACTGCTTCTTGCCGCTGAGCAGGTAGAGGTAAATTTCGCTGCCCATCAACTCGGTCACGTCCACCTGGGCGTTGACGGCGGCGCTGGAGATGTTGCCCGGCTCGAAGCCACGGGCGTGGATGTCCTCAGGCCGCATGCCAAAGATGACTTCCTTGCCCATGAACGGCTGGACCTTGGGGGCGTGCTGCTGCGGGACGCGCACACGGAACGTACCGGCGTCCACATACATCTCCTGGGGCGAGCCGGTAATGGTGGCGTCGAAGAAGTTCATGGCCGGGCTGCCGATGAAGCCGGCGACGAAGATGTTGCCGGGGTGGTCGTACAGGTTCTGTGGCGTGTCGAGCTGCTGGAGGA
>CAZFUK010000069.1:12493-14448 GCA_964522005.1 uncultured Anaerolineales bacterium
ATGAAGGTGGTCTTGAGGCTCTGGTGCAGCTTGGAGATCTCGGCGCGGGTCTGGACGCGGAGCTTGGCGTCGAGGTTGGAGAGCGGCTCGTCAAAGAGGAAGACGGCGGGCTGGCGAACGATGGCGCGGCCCACGGCGACGCGCTGGCGCTGACCACCGGAGAGCTGCTTGGGCTTGCGCTCGAGCAGGTGGGTCAGGCCGAGGATTTCCCCGGCGTCCTTCACGCGCTTGTCAATCTCATTCTTGGGCGTCTTGCGGAGCTTGAGACCGAACGCCATATTGTCGTAGACGCTCATGTGGGGATACAGAGCGTAGGATTGGAACACCATGGCGATGTCCCGATCCTTGGGCGGCACGTCATTGACGACGCGATCTCCGATCCAGATATTCCCGTCGCTGATCTCCTCCAGACCGGCCAGGAGGCGCAGCGCGGTGGACTTGCCACAGCCGGACGGCCCGACCAGCACCAGGAACTCACCGTCCCGGATGTCGAGGTTCAGGTCGTTGACGGCGGTGACGCCGCCCGCGAAGCGTTTGAAGATGTGCTCGAAGCGTACTGAGGCCATGATGTTACCTTCCTTTCGTCGAATGTATCGTGACTAGAGCATAGCACACGGCGCGTGAGTTGTCAAGGGCGGTACGGCAAAAATCGCCCATTTCGGGCCACCCTGGTCTGGCTCATTCGTGCTATAATTCAGGCCAGGAGATATACCCATGCCCGACGAACGCCGACCCAAGCTCGTGCTGATTGACGGCCACGCCCTGGCCTACCGCGCCTACCATGCCCTGAGCGAACAGGGCCTCTCGACCTCGACGGGCGAACTCACCGGCGGGGTCTTTGGCTTTGTCCAGATGCTGCTGACCGTCCTGCGCGACGAGCGGCCCGACTATATCGCCGTCACCTGGGATGCGGGCCTCAGCGGCCGGCGCGACGACTTCCCTGACTACAAAGCCAATCGGTCGGCGGCGCCCAACGACCTGCCGCGCCAGATTGGCCGCATCCGCGAGGTCCTCGACGCCTTCCGCATCCGCTCGCTGGAAGTGCCCGGCTATGAGGCCGACGATCTGCTCGGCACCCTGGCGCTGCGGGCCAGCGAGGAGGGCTTCGACACGCTCATTGTCACGGGCGACAGCGACACGTTCCAACTCGTCGGCCCCTATGTGCGCATCCTGACCACGCGGGGCCGCTTCAACGAGACGATTGTCTATGACGAGGCGGGCCTCCACGAACGCTACGGCCTGGCGCCGGCGCAGCTCATTGACCACAAGGCGCTCAAGGGCGACACGTCGGACAACGTACCGGGCGTGCCAGGCATCGGCGACAAGACGGCGACCAGCCTGCTCCAGAAGTATCACACCCTCGAAGGCATCCTGGCCCACCTGGACGAGGTCAAGCCGCCGCGCATTCGGGAGAACCTGACGCAGTTGCGCGGGCAGGTTCTCCTGAACAAGCGGCTCGTCACCATTCGCAGCGACGTGCCGCTCGACGTGGACTGGGACGACCTGTGCGTCCAGCCCTACAACGCCGAGCGCGTCACGACGCTGTTCCGCGAGCTTCAGTTCCGGCGGTTGATGGAGCGGCTGCCAGGGCGGCCGGTGACGGAGGACGCTGAGAAGACGGACGACGGAGGACCGCAGGCGGAGGCGGGAGACCGACAGACGGGCGATGAGACCGGGCTGGGCAAGTATGCGCTGATAGACACGCCCGACAAGCTAGACCAGCTTGCCGAACGCCTGTCCTCCCTCCGTCATTCGCTCGCTGACGCTGCTTCCGTCCTGCGTCTGTCGGTAGACACCGAGACCACCAGCACCGACCCGCTGCGCGCCCTGCTCGTCGGCGTGGCCCTGACGGCGCAGGAGGGCGAGGGCTACTACATTCCGGTCGCCCACCGCGACCTGCCGCCCCACGGCCCCACCACCTGGGGCGGTGAAGAGGGCGTCGGAGGTGTAGCTAA
>CAZFUK010000070.1:0-14434 GCA_964522005.1 uncultured Anaerolineales bacterium
TGAAAATCACCGACGTCAAGGTCATTCTCCTCACCGCGCCGTGGTCGGGCGACCCGTACTTCGCCCCCAACTTCGTGCGTAGCACCGCGCTGATTCAGATTGAGACGGACGAGGGCGTGACGGGGCTGGGCGAGACCATCGCCGGCTACTTCTGTCCGGAAGTGGTGCCGCCGTTGGTGGAGTACTACCGCCCCTGTCTGCTCGGCCAGGACCCGCTCCAGGAGGACCGCGTCTGGCGCGAGGCCTACCACAACTCCCTGTGGTGGGGGCGCGTCGGGCTGGCGGTCAATGTCCTGTCGGGCATCGAGATGGCGCTGTGGGATATCAAGGGCAAAGCGGCCGGCAAACCCGTCTACGAGTTGCTCGGCGGGCGAGCGCATGACCGCCTCAAGCTCTACGCTTCGGGCGGCCCGGCCCTGTGGCCCCACGAGCGCACCGTCGAGAAGGCCCACTACTACCTGGGGCTGGGCTACCACGCCCTCAAAGTGTCCACGGGCGTCATGGGCCACCCCCGCGAGGCGTGGCACGCCGGGACGCTGGACCAGGTCGTCAAGGAGGAGCGGGGCAAGTTCGAGGCGTTGCGCCGCGCCGTGGGCGACGCGGTGGACCTGGCGATTGACGGCCACGAAGGGCCGAGCCGAGCGCCCTGGGTCGCCAAGTGGGCCGTCGCCGTGGCCCAGGCCATCGAGGACCTGAACATCCGCTTCTACGAGGAGCCGCTGCGCTACTCCGACCGCGCCGGCTACGCCCTGCTCCGCAGGCTGACACGCATCCCCGTCGCGGGCGGCGAGTCCCTGACGATGGTCGAGGAGTTCCAGAACTTCCTGGACGAGGACGCGCTGGACATCGTGCAGCCCGACCTCACCGTCGTCGGCGGCATCGCCGTCGGGCGGCAGGTGGCGCAGATGGCGGCGGCGCGGCACCTGGACATGATTCTGCACACGGGTGGCGCGACCGGCCCCGGCCTCATGGCGAACTACCACCTGGCCTTCGCCAGCCCCAACTGCCAGATGATCGAGCATGTCGTCGCCGCCTCTGACCTCCAGCGCGAACTGCTGGTCGAGCCGCTGACGCTCCAGGATGGCTACCTCCACGCGCCCACCGCGCCCGGCCTCGGCGTCGAACTGCGGCCGGAGACCGTCAAGCGCTTCCCCTTCCAGCCGGGCAACGAGGAACGCACATGAATATTCAAATCACGACCACCGACCTGGACCGCCGCATCTGGGAGGAAGAACTGGCCGACTTTGTGCCGGCCCGCGTCTTCGACGTGCATACCCACCTCTACCGCTGGGCGCACAACATTGACCCGGCCAAGAGCCAGACGGGCTATGCCAAGCTGGTCGAGGGCCAATTCGAGGACGTGACCTACGCCTACGCCGACCAGTGCGACGCCGTCCTGTTCCCCGGTCGCCAGGTCAACCGCCTGTCGTTCCCCTTCCCCTATCCCCAGTGCGACTTCGCGGCGGCCAACCAGTTCCTGGCCGAGCAGTTAGCCGACCACCCGCAGTCGGCCGGGCTGATGCTCGTCCACCCGTCCATGTCGGCCGAGGAGGTCGAGGCGACGGTGCGGCGCTACGGCTTCCTGGGCTTCAAACCCTACCGCAACTACTCGGTCACGGGCGACATTGACGAGTGCCGCATCACCGAGTTCATGCCCGAGCACCAGATCGCCGTCGCCGACAAGCTCGGCCTCATCATCATGATGCACGTCTCCAAGCGCAACGCCATCGCCGACCCGGACAATATCCGCGACATGGTCGAGCTGGCCCACAAGTACCCCAACAGCCAGTGGATTCTGGCCCACTGCGCCCGCAGCTACTCTGCCTGGGCCATCGAGAAGGCCGCGCCCCATCTGCGGGATCTGCCCAACGTGTGGTACGACCCGTCGTCGGTGTGTGAGAGCGACGCCTTCGACGCCCTGTTCTCGGGTGTCGGCATCGAGCGCATGATGTACGGCAGCGACGATGTGCCGGTCGGCGTCCTGCGCGGCAAGTACATCGCCTGGGGCTTCGCCTGGGCCTACATGTCCGACGCGACGCAGCCTACTAACCTGCCCCACTGCGACGGGCGCATGACCTTCACCCGCTACGAGCAGTTGCGGGGGATGCGCCGCGCTGCCCGACGCTACGGCGCGACTCCGGCCCAACTCCAGGACATGTTCTGCGGCACGGCGGAGCGCCTCATCGCCCGCGTTCGTGCGAACCAGACCTGACAGGTTTCCAAAACCTGTCAGGTCTTGCGAGGGGAATACCACTATGACCGTTCGCATTGGCATCATCGGGTCGGGCTTTATGGCCCACACCTACGCCGAAGTCCTGACCCGCTACACCCAGCACGGCCAGTTAACCGCCGTCGCCGGTGGGCGGCGGGCGCCACGGCTGGCCGAGCAGTACGGCGTCCAGGCCGAGCCAACGGTCGAGGCGCTGGTGGCCCGCCCGGACGTGGACGCCGTCATCATCACCTCGCCGGAGCAGGCACGGCTGGCGCAGACGCGGCTGGCGGCCGAGGCGGGCAAGCACGTCCTGGCCGAGAAGCCGATGGCGACGAGCGTGGCCGAGTGCGACGGCATGATTCAGGCGTGCGAGACGGCGGGCGTGACGCTCATGATTATCCAGAGCCAGCGCTACCGGGGTGTCCACCGCCGCGCCAAGGAGCTTATCACGGCGGGCCGCATCGGCGGGGTGCGCGAGATGCGCATCTGGTCCTTGTTCTCGGCGGATTGGTCCGTCCCTGTCGTGCGCGACCGTCCGTGGTATAATGACCCCGACGCTGGGCTGTTCATGAGCCAGACCGTCCACAACTTCGATACCCTGCGCTGGATGGTCGGCAGCGACGCCCGCCGCGTCTACGCCCACGTGCGTAGCTACGGCGGCCACGGCATCCCCAACCTGTCGTGTACGGCGCTGGTCGAGTTCGAGAGCGGTGCGACGGGCCAGGTCTGGGTGAACATGGAACTGCCGGGCCAGACCTTCCCCGATAGCCAGTTCCACTCGCAGGTGGTGGGGGACAGCGGGCTGCTGGACCTGGACGGCTACAGCCACCTCGACCTGGGGACAGCCGACGGCTGGCAGCGGGTGTGGGAGCAGCCGCCCTTCGACCCGCTCAACCCGCTGGACCCGGTGCGCCTGGAGTCGTTCACGCTCCAGAACCAGGCCTTCATTGACAGCATCCGCCTGGGCCAGCCGCCCCAGGTGTCAGGCCGCGATGGCCGCGCCGCCGTCGAGTTGGCCGAAGCCGCCCTGCTCTCGTCCCGCACGGGCAAGCCGGTGGATTTACCCTTATCATCCTAGACATGATTAACATGATTAACAGGATGAACCCGGACAGCCTGACTAGGGCAGAGTCAAATCATGTTAATCCTGTAAATCATGTCCAAACAGAAGGTAGGCGTCATGCCTGACAATGTGATTGGCGGGTCCAAATGGGACCTCGATACCCCCGCGCTGCTCATTGACCTGGACAAGATGCAGCACAACATCCAGACCATGGCCGCGTTCCTGCGCGAGAAGACAGATAACCGCGTCAAGCTGCGGCCCCACGCCAAGACCCACAAGACGCCGCAGATCGCCAAGCTGCAACTAGAGGCGGGGGCCATTGGCATCACCTGCCAGAAGCTGGGCGAGGCCGAGGTCATGGCCGACGCCGGCATCCGCGACCTGCTCATCTCCAACCAGATCGTCGGCGCGGTCAAGCTGCGCCGGCTGGTGGAGTTGGCCCGCCGCGCCGACATCATGGTGTGTGTGGACGACCCGGAGAACGTGGCCGAGCTAGCCCAGGCGGCGACCGAGGGCGGCGTCACGCTGCGCGTGCTCATCGAGGTCAACCACGGCATGAACCGCTGCGGCGTCGAGCCGGGCCAGCCGAGCCTGGACCTGGCCCGCCGCGTGGCCGACGCGCCCGGCCTGCGCTTCATGGGTATCCAGGCCTATGAGGGCCACAGCGTCATGACGCCGGAGTATGGGGCGCGCAAGACGACGACTGAGAGCGCGTTGCAGTTGGCCGTCGAGACCAAGGAACTCATCGAGGCCAGCGGCCTGCCCGCGCCCATTCTCAGCGGCGGCGGCTCCGGCACCTTCGACATCACCGGCGTCTACCCCGGCGTGACCGAGCTACAGGCCGGCTCCTACGTCACCATGGATGCCCAGTACCGGGACAAGGTCGGCTTGCCCTTCGAGTGCGCCTTGACCGTCCTGACGACCATCCTCAGCCGCCCGCGCCCCGGCGTCGCCGTCGGCGATAGCGGCCTGAAAGTGCTGGGCAGCGAGTTCGGCCCGCCCCTCATCGTCGGCTGGCCCCAGGCCCACGTCCGTGCCCTGTCCGAGGAGCACACCAACATCACTGTCGAGGAGCCGCTGCCCGACCTGCGGCGCGGGACCAAGATCGAACTGGTGCCCAGCCACGGCTGCACGACGTTCAACCTCCACGACCGTGTCTACGTGGTGCAGAACGACCGCGTGGTGGACGTCTGGCCGGTCGCCGCGCGGGGGCGGAGTCAGTAGCCAGTAGCCAGTAGCCAGTAGTCAGTAGCCAGTAGTCAGTAGCCAGTAGTCAGTAGCCAGTAGCCAGTAAACGGCCCCTCTGGCTACCGACTACCGACTACTGACTGGAGCGAGCACATGGCCTACGACATCCTCATCCAGCACGGAACCGTCGTAGACGGCACGGGCGGGCCGCGAGTGCGCGCCGATGTCGGCGTGGTCGGCGGGCGCATTGTCGCGCTGGGGGACCTCCAGGGCCGCGACGCCCACCAGACCATTGACGCGGCGGGCCTGGTCGTCTGCCCCGGCTTCATTGACATCCACCAGCACTCCGACTTCACGCCCCTCGTCAACCGCGCCTGCGAGAGCGCGGTGCGCCAGGGCATCACCACCGCCGTCATCGGCAACTGCGGCCACGGCTGCGCCCCGCTCACCGATCCCGACCTGGTGCGTATGGTCGTCGTCGGCTACCAGCCGGAGTGGGGCGTGCCCCTGGACTGGTCGAGCTACGGCGAGTACCTGGAGCGGCTGGCGACGCCCGGCGTCGCGGTCAACCTGGCCCCGCTGGTGGCGCACGGCGCGGTGCGGCTGGCCGTCATGGGCCTGGACGCCCGCCCGGCCGCGCCCGACGAGCTAAACCGGATGCGCGGGCTGGTCCAGGAGGCGATGGAGGCGGGCGCGCATGGCCTGTCCTCCGGCCTGGAGTACTCGCCCGGCCGCCACGCCGACCAGGCTGAGTTGACCGAACTCACCCGGGTCGTCGCGCCGTTTGGCGGGGTCTACGCCAGCCACATCCGCAACCGGGGCTTCGCCTTTGTCGAGGCCACCCAGGAGGCGCTGGGCATCGGCGAGGCGGCGGGCGTGCCCGTCCAGTTGTCGCACTTCGCGCCGCGCCCCTACGCCCCGCCCGGTACCTTTGAGCAGTGCCTGGACCTGGTCTACGCCGCGCGTGACCGTGGGCTGCGCGTGACCCTGGACACCTTCCCCGACATCTTCGGCCCCGGTCCGGTCGCCGCGCTCTTGCCGCCCTGGATTTACGAGGGGCGGCCCATTGATGGGTTGGCGAAGTTGCAGGACGCCGAGGTACGCGAGGCCATCCGCGCGACCTTTGAGAACCCCACCAACTACCTGCTGCGCGTGGATGGGCTGGGCAGCCTGATTCTGAGCTACTCCAAGAGCCACCCCGAACTCGTGGGCAAGAGCTTCGAGGCCATCGCCCACCTGCGCGGCCAGGCGGCCCACGACGCGATCTGCGACCTGCTGCTGGCCGAGGGCGAGGACTTCTACACCGCCCTGCTGCGCCACATCTACGCCACCGACGCCGACCTCAAGGCGCTCATGCGCCAGCCCATCTGCGCCATGGAGAGCGATGGCATCATCAGCGCGCCGTATGGCCCGCTGGCCGACTTCACCATGAACCCGTCGAGCTACGGCTACACGGCCCGCGTCCTGGGCCAGACGACGCGGGACGAGGGCTTCTACAGCCTTGAAGACGCCGTCTGGCGCATGACCGGCCTGCCGGCCGAGGCGGCCAACCTGCGCGAACGCGGCCAACTCCGCGAGGGCTGGGCCGCCGACATCGTCGTCTTCGATCCGGCCACCATCCGCGACAATACGACCAACGACCGTCCCAACGTCTACCCCAGTGGGGTTCAGTATGTCCTCGTCAACGGCCAGACCACGCTGACGCCCGAAGGACACACCGGCGCGCTGTCCGGGGCTGTCATTTGACGGCCGATATGCGCTCGGGAGCGTTTCCCTCCCTCTGGGAGAGGGTCGGGGTGAGGGTCTTGGACGCTATGCCAAAGCTCAAAGACCCTCACCCTAGCCCTCTCCCAGGGGGAGAGGGGACACGTCACGCAGGATGATTCAACCTGCTATCCCTACCCTCCATGACACTCTTCGAGCGCGTCAGGTCGTCGCCCGCTACCACCCGCGCACGCCGCTCTACGCCTCGCCCCGCCTGAGCCGCCGCTACGGCTGCCAGGTGCTGGTCAAGTACGAGAACCACGCGCCCATCCGCTCGTTCAAAGCGCGCGGCGCGCTGGTATCGCTCACCGGGCTGGAGGGGGCGAGCCGGGCGCGCGGCGTCGTCTCGGCCTCGACGGGCAACCACGGCCAGGGGCTGGCCTACGCGGGCGGCAAGCTCGGCATCCCGGTGACCATCGTTGCCCCCACCACGGCCGCCCAGGTGAAAGTCGCCGCCATGCGCGACCTGGGGGCGGACCTGCGCCTCGAAGGGGCTGACCTGGCCCAGGCCACGCAGGTCGCGCTGACGCTGGCCGAGCACGAGGGCAAGGTCTACCTGGAGGACGGCGAGGATCCGGGGCTGATGGCGGGCGCGGCCAGCCTGACCTGGGAAATCCTGGACGACGTGACCCCGGATGTCCTGCTCATTCCGGTCGGCGGCGGTAACCTGGTTGCGTCGGTGGCGATTGTCGCCCACGCCGTCGCCCCGCGCTGCCAGGTCGTCGGCGTCCAGTCCGACGCCGCGCCCTCGGTCTACCAGTCGTGGCAGGCCGGGCGGCTGACCTACGCGCCGTGCGCGACCTTCGCGGGCGGGCTGGCGACGGACCACCCCGGCGCGCTGGCGTTCGAGGTCATTCGGAGCCAGGTGGATGACCTGGTCACCGTCACGGAGGACGACCTGCGGCGAGGCATCGCCCGCCTGCTCGACGCGACGGGCAATGTGGCCGAAGGCGCGGGCGCGGCGGCGGTCGCCGCCCTCGAACGCTACGGCTCGCGCTGGGCGGGGAAGCGGGTGGTGGCCCTGCTGAGTGGCGGGAATATCGACATGGCCGATCTGAGGGCCATCCTGGCCCAGTACGCCGACGAAGGGGGAGGGGTATGACCATGCACCCGGCCTGTCTGGTGGACGCCGTCCAGTTCCTCGGTCCGTATGACCGCGAAGTGGCTATGCTGGCCGAGCGCGAGATCGAGCTTCGCGTCGCTTATGCCGACAAACCCGAAGCAGTGGTCGAGGGCGCGCGGGGGGCGGAAATCGTGATGAGCTACTGGCACCCCTTTAGCCGGGAGACCTTGGCCGCGCTGCCCGACTGCCGCCTTCTCTTGCGCGCCGCCGTCGGCTACGACAACATTGACCTGGCCGCCGCCACGGAGTTGGGCATCGCCGTCGCCCACTCGCCGGAGTACTGCACCGAGGACGTGGCCGACCACACCGCCGCGCTGATTCTCGCCTCGCTGCGCCGCTTGCCCCAGGTGGACCGCCTGATACGGGCGGGCGGCTGGCCCACCGAGGAGTATCGCCCCTTCCATCGCGTGCGAGCGCAGACGCTCGGCTTTGTCGGCTTTGGCCGCATCGCCCAGGCCGTGGCCCGCAAGCTGGCCGGCTTTGAGATGCGCGTCCTGGCCTACGACGCCTATCTGCCCGCCGAGAAGGTTCAGGCGGCCGGCGCGACGCCCGTGGACCTGAACACCCTGCTGGCCGAGGCCGACGTGGTCAGCGTGCATGTGCCGCTCTCGGCGGAAACGCGCGGCCTGATTGGGGAGGATGCCCTGCGCCGTATGAAGCCGACGGCCTTCCTGGTCAACACCAGCCGGGGGCCGACGGTGGACGAAGCCGCCCTGACCCGCGCCCTGGCCGAAGGCCGGCTGGGCGGCGCGGCGCTGGACGTGTTCGAGCGCGAGCCGCTGGCTGCTGACTCGCCCTTGCGCTCGCTGCCCAACACCCTGCTCTCGCCGCACATGGCGGCCTACTCCGTCGAGGCGCGCGGCGACATCCGTCAGGAGATGTGCGACACAGCGGCCGAGTGGCTCCAGACCGGCTGGGCGCGCAAGATTGTGAATCCCCAGGTCCGCGAGCGGCTCAGAAGAAGAACCTAACCCCCCAGCCCCCTTCCCTGCGAAGGAAGGGGGAGTTGTAGGGGCGAGGTCTCCTCGCCCGCCCGTGGGGGAGGGGTTATCAAGGGAGGTGAGGCATGGCCGAGACGCGCAGCCCGCTGTGGCAGGACTACACCTGGCCGGAACTCCAGGCGCTCGCCGAGGCGGGCGCGGCGGTCATCGTCCCCGTCGGGGCCATCGAACAGCACGGCCCGCACCTGCCGGTCAGCGTGGATAGCACGTGTGTCTACGAGGTGGCCCGCCACGCCGCCCAGGCCGTGACCGAGTTCCCCGTCCTGGTCGCCCCGCCCGTCTGGTGGGGCGTCTCGCCGCATCACATGGCCTTCGCCGGCACCATCACCCTCTCGACCGACACCTTCATCGCCGTCGTGAGCGACATCTGCCGCAGCATCAGCCAGCACGGCTTCCGCCGCATCCTCATCCTCAACGGCCACGGCGGGAATGGGTCGGTGATCAACACGATTGCCCAGCGGCTGAGCGAACAAAAACCGCCGCTGTGGGTCGCGGCGGCCACGTACTTTACGATGATTGCCCAGGACTTGCAGACTATCGGCGAGAGCGACTTTGGCGGGATGTCCCACGCCTGCGAGATGGAGACCTCACTCATGCTCGCCCTGCGGCCCGACCTGGTCCACCTGGACCGCGTCGAGGACGACATGCGCGGCCCGTGGACGAGCTTCTTCGGCTGGGACATGCGCGTCGGCGGCACGGTCTACTACCCC
Source organism: uncultured Anaerolineales bacterium (assembly GCA_964522005.1). Lineage (GTDB taxonomy): Bacteria > Chloroflexota > Anaerolineae > Epilineales > JAHCIE01 > JAHCIE01. Next base: position 9,062 of record CAZFUK010000070.1, read on the forward strand.
TATGACATGCAACGCGACACCAAGCAGGGCGTCATCGGCGCGCCGAGCCTGGCGACCGCCGCGAAGGGCCAGGCTATCCTCGCCGCCGCCACGGCCCGCGTCGCCCAGTTCCTCCGCGAGTACCAGGGTATGCCCGTTGAGTAAGGGCGAGGTTACCTCGCCCCTACTCAACGCCGCCCTGAATTTACCCCTTCACCGCCCCGACCGTCAGCCCCTGGACGACATAGCGCTGGACGAACATAAACAGAATCACCACCGGCACGGTGGCGATGAGCGCGGCGGCCATGAGCTGGCCCCACAGCAGCACGTCACCCACCTGGAAGGTATAGAGGCCGATGGGGATGGTGCGTAGTTCGGTGCGCTGGGCCATGACGGCGGCGAACAGGAACTCGTTCCACGAGTTGGTGAAGCCGAAGATGAAGGCGGTGATGATGCCCGGCGCGGCCAGCGGCAGCACGATACGCCGCAGGACGCCCATGCGCGTGCAGCCGTCAATGAGCGCGGCGTCCTCCAACTCGACCGGCATGGTGCGGAAATAGCCGAGCAGCAGCCAGGTGCAGAACGGGACGTTGAAGGTCTGGTAGGAGATAATCAGCGCCCAGAGCGTGTTGGTCAGCCCCAGGTTCGAGATGACCAGGAACATGGGGATGAACAGCAGCGAACTGGGCAGCAGGTACATAAACAGCACCGACCGCGCCAGCGACTGGCTGCCAAAGAAGCGCAGCCGCGCCAGGGAGTAGCCGGCCAGGATGCCGATGAGGACCGAGATGGACGTGCTGGCGAGGGCGACGACGGTACTGTTGCGCAGCCAGGTCGTCATGCGTGTGTTGGACAGCACGTTCTGGTAGTTGATCAGCGTCAGGTTGGCGGGTGTCAGCATGGCGTCGCGGTTGTAGACATCGCGCGGCGTGCGCAGCGAGGTCAGCCCCATGTAGTAGAAGGGGAAGGTGACGACGAGCAGGTAGACGCCCAGCAGCAGATACAGGCGGAGGCTCGCGCTCCGCGAGCGACGGCGGCCACTCTCGATCATTCCGTCTCCCCTTTCAGAATCAGCGGCGCCAGGGCCAGGATGAACACAATCAGGAACGGGGTCAGCGTGGTGGACACGGCCACGGCGTAGCCCAGGCGGCTGCCGGTGAACCCGACATAATACGTGTACGTGGCGAAAATCTGGGTGGCGAAGGCGGGGCCGCCGCCCGTCATGATGTAGACGGTGCTGAAGTCGTTGAAGGTCCAGATGGTCGAGAGCATGGTCACGACGACAAGCACGGTGCGGATGCCGGGCAGCGTGACATGCCAGAACTTGTCCCAGTTCGACGCGCCGTCCACGTCCGCCGCCTCGTACAGTTCGGTGGGGATGGCCTGCATGGCGGCCAGGAGCGAGACGCCAAAGAACGGGAAGCCGCGCCAGATATTGGTGATGATGACCGCCAACATGGCCGTCGAGCCGGTGCCGAGCCAGGCGATGGGCAGGTCAATGATGTGCAGCTTCATCAGGATGAAGTTGATGACGCCCGACGTCCCGTCGAACATCCAGCGCCACGTCAGGGCGGTGACAAAGGTGGGCGCGATCCACGGGAGCAGGAGCCAGCCACGGAAGATGTAGCGCGCCTTGAGGTGCTGGTTGAGCAGCACCGCCATGCCCATGCCGATGATCAGCTTGCCGACGATGGAGAAGAGGGTGAAGACGACGCTGTTGCGCACGACCGTGCGGAAGCGGGCGTCGGTGGTCAGCAGTTCGATGTAGTTGTCGAGGCCGATGAAGTGGCCCGGCTGGCCCAGGACCTTGTCCTGGAACGAGATGAGCAGGGCCGTCACGACCGGGTAGGCCAGCAGCACGACCATGACCAGCAGCAGCGGGAGCACCAGGAGGTAGCCCAGCCCGGCGTGCTGGCCCAGCCGCCGCCGCAGGTTGAGCCGCCACCCTCGCTGTTCCGGCGCGGTGAGTTCCATGTGCGTGTCCTTCCGTAATGCGTGATACGTAATCCGTTTAGGGGGATTACGCATCACGCATTACGCAATACGTTCCCCTACTTGTTGTACTGCTGGTAGATCTTGACGAGCTTCTCTTCGGTCTGCTTGATGGCGTCGTCGGGCGAGACCTTGTCCACCAGGATGCGGTTGAACATCTCGGTGATGGTGTGGGTGCGCCACGCTTCCAGCGCCCACTCGGTCGTCGGGCCGGGGTAGCCGATGGCGTTGTTGCCGGCCAACTGCTGGATGAACAACTGGTTGGTCGGGTCCTCCCACATCTTCGCCTTGCCCAGGTCCTTATAGAGCGGCATGTAGTTCGTGCCGGCCGCTTCCACGATCTTGCCCTGGCGCTCCGGGTCGGACAGGTAGGACAGCAGGTCCTTGGCGAGTTCGGGGTTCTTGCTGGTCGAGGTGCCGATCAGGCCGTAGATGTAGCCCAGGATGACCGCGCCCTTCGGCCCCTTGGGAATCTTGACTACGTCGGTCTTGCTCAGCAGGTCCGGGTCGTCCTTGCGCAGCGAGTTCAGCACCGAGCCGGTGTTGTAGATCATGGCGGCGGCGCCGGTCAGGTACGCCTTGTTGTTGCCCGAGTCGTCCCACGTCACGGCGTCGGGTATCACCGCGCCCGCGTCCCACATGTCCTTGGCGAGGGCGATCACCTGCCGTGTCCCCTCGTTGTTGAGGTTGGGCGTCTTGCCGTCGGCGCCGTAGGGTGACGCGCCGTAGGAGGCAAGCATGCTCATCAGCGAGATTTCGGCGTCATACGACGGCATGCCGAGGGACATCCCGTAGCCCCAGAGTTTGCCCTTCTCGGTCACGGCCTTGGCGACCTGGGCCACGTCCTCCCATGTCTCGGGCGCCTTGAGGCCCTTGGCCGCAAGGAGGTCCTTGCGCACGTAGAACAGTTCGGTCGCGCTGTAGGTCGGGACGGCGAAGGCCTTGCCGTTCTGGGTCACGGCGCGCAGGGCCGGATCGTACAGGCCGCCGCCCTTGGCGTTGTTCTTCTGGACCACGTCGGTGACGTCGAGCGCCAGGCCCAGCCGTGCCAGCTTGGGCGCCCAGTCGGGCGAGGCCCACGACAGTACGTCGGGCAGGTTCTTGGTTTCGATGGCGGCGTTCAACTGCGGGGCGAGCACAGTCGAGGAGTCCTGTACGATGGTCAACTCGACGCCCTTGGCGTTGGCCCACTCCAGGGCGTAGCGCTTCTGGAGTTCGTCGGCCAGCGGGGTAAAGCTGGTGCTGAGCCACAGCGTCATCTTGGGCCGCTGGGTCTGGACTTGCTTCTCGACCACCACGGTCTGCTGCACCGGCACTTGCTTCTCAACGACCTGGGTGACGACCTTCTCGACTATTTTTTCCACGGTCTGCGGGGTGGGGGCGGCCGCCTGCGGCGCGGGGGCGGAGGAACATGCCGCGATGAGCGACAGTCCGGCGAGGATGAGGACGAGGGTGGGCAACAATTTGCGGAACATATACGGGGCCTCCTGACAGTGGGTAATGAGTCTCATGTCGACAGCAGTATAACATACAAGTAAAATCCTGTCAATTGCCTTGACACCCCCGCCCGTCTATGTTAAACTCAGCAACCGCTAGGCGACCCTCGTAGAGACGCAATATATTGCGTCTCTACATCCATCGCCGCTGCTACCCCTGACAACCCCCGGAGGGCTTCACGACATGGATGTCCAGACCCAACACTCGGTCCAGCACTCCCTCGACCTCTACGCCCACGCGCTCGACATCATCCCCGGCGCGACCCAACTCATCTCCCGCCGCCCCGACCGCTATGTGGCCGGCGTCACGCCGGCCTATGCCTCCCACGGCAAGGGGGCGCACTTCTGGGACATTGACGGCAACGAGTACATTGACCTGGTCATGTCCGTCGGCGCGTGCCTGCTCGGCTACGCCGACGACGAGGTCAACGACGCCGTGACGCGCCAGATTCAGCAGGGTACGGTCTTCAGCGTCAGCCACCCCATTGAAGTCGAACTGGCCGAGGAGTTGATTCAGACCATCCCCTGCGCCGAGATGGTGCGCTACGCCCGTGGCGGCGGCGAGGCCGATGCCGTCGCCATCCGCATCGCGCGCGGCTACACGGGCCGCCAGAAGGTTCTCTTCTGCGGCTACCACGGCTGGCACGACTGGTACCTGGCGGCCAACCTGTCCAGCCCCAACGCCCTCAACACCCACCTGCTGCCCGGCATCGAGCCGCAGGGCGTGCCGGCCGGCCTGACCGACACGGTCATCCCCTTTGAGTACAACAACCTGGCCTCCCTCGAAGCCGCCCTCGAAGGGCAGCGCGGCCAGGTGGCGTGTATCATCATGGAGGCGGCGCGCGGCGCGGCCCTACCCCAGCCCGGCTACCTGGAAGGCGTGCGGCGGCTGGCCGACCAGCACGGCGTCGTCCTCATCTTTGACGAGGTCGTGACCGGCTTCCGCCGCGCGCGCCGCGGGGCGCAGGAATACTTCGGCGTCACGCCCGACATCGCCACGTATGCAAAGGCCATCTCCAACGGCTACGCCATGGGCGCGGTGGTCGGTCGGCGCGAGGTCATGTCCGTCGCCTCCGACATGTTCATCAGCAGCACCTACTGGTCCGAGGCGGTCGGCATCGCCGCCGCCCTGGCGACGATCCGCGCCATGAAGCGGCGCAATACCCCGGCCAACCTGGCCGCACGCGGCGCCCGCTTCCAGGCCGACTTCAACCGCCTCGCCCAGCGCCACGGCCTGCCGGCCCAGTGCGTCGGGCTGCCCGCGCTCCTCTCCCTGAAGTTCAGCCCGGCGGACCCGGCCCAGAACAAGCCCCTGTTCACCCTCTTCCTCCAGGAGATGACCCACCGGGGCGTCTTCGCGGGCGGGGGCATCAACGTCTGCGAGGCGCTGACCGAGAGCGACCTCGACCACGTCGAGGCGGCCCTCGACGCTGTGTTCCCCATCCTGGTGGACGCGCTGGACCACGGCGACATTCAGGCGCGGCTGGAGGGCAAGGTCAGCACCGACGCCTTCCGCCGGCTGGTGGGGTAGACCAGCGGACCCTGTCCCCGCCCCCCTTCCCTAGGAGGGAAGGGGGAGGCGCGGGCGAGGAGACCTCGCCCCTACCTGTCCCCCCTCCCTTGGTAGGGGAGGGGCTGGGGGAGGGGTCCCTCGGCGCATTTGACACCTCGCGCCGACCCTGTTATAATCGTGCCTGTCCTTGAACAATGTTCATCATCGTGAACAAAGCCGTTCCTCTTCGTGGACAAGAAAGGAGTCCAGCCATGCCTGCTCGACTGCGATCCTTCTCGTTGCCCGCTGCCGTTTTCCTGCTCATGCTGGCTGTCTGGCTGAGCGCGTGTTCCTCGCCTGCGGCCGCCCCAGCGCCGGCCGCCCAACCGACCGCCGCACCTCCCAAAGCAGTGG
>CAZFUK010000071.1:0-14434 GCA_964522005.1 uncultured Anaerolineales bacterium
CACCACCCCAGTGGCCTATACCTACTCTCGTATTATACGAGCATCTCGCGTTAGTGAAGCGAGACCCTTCGCTTCGCTCAGGGTGACAGGATGAGCCTGTCGCTTGAGCACTAGACCGGTTTGTGCTAGACTCTAGCTATGACTACCCCACCCCGGCCCTCACCCCCTCACCGCCGCCTGGTCCAACGCCTCTTCGCCCGCTGTGTGGCGGGCAGCCGAGACCGCATTGATGAGCGCCACGGCACGCTCAAACAGGAACTCCTGGGTTCGCTGAGCGGGACGGTGCTGGAGATTGGGCCGGGCACGGGCGCCAACCTGCCCTACCTCCCGCCCAGTGTCCACTGGATCGGCGTCGAGCCAAACCCGTACATGCACCCGTACCTGCGCGAGGAAGCGGCGCGGCTGGGGCGTGACGTCGAAGTGCGGCCGGGCGTGGCGGAAGACCTGACGGCGCCCGACGCGAGTGTGGACGCGGTGGTGTGTACGCTGGTGCTGTGCTCAGTCCACGACCCGGCCCAGGCGCTCCGCGAGGTGTACCGCGTACTGCGGCCGGGCGGGCGCTTTGTGTTTATCGAGCATGTGGCGGCGCGGCGCGGGACGTGGCAGCGGCAGGCCCAGAACCTGGTCCAGCCGCTCTGGACGCCGGTGGGTGATGGCTGCCACCCCAACCGCGAGACCTGGCTGACGATTGAGGCGGCCGGCTTCGACCAGCTTGACCTGGTCCACTTTGACATTGGCGTGCCGCTGGTGGGACCGCATATCGCGGGTGTTGGGGTCAAATGAAGTATGGCTCGTATTCAATTTGGCTTCTGTATGCCAGCCGACAACCTGGACAAGGCACGTCGGACCAGCTATGTGCAGGACGTGAACCGTGCCCTGGACCTGGTTAGCGGACACTTCGACGCCGCCTGGATGATAGACCATCTCCAGTTCGGAGACACCGATGTCGTCGAAGGCTTCACCGCGCTGACCTACTTCGCGGCGCTCCATCCCCAACTCAAGTTCGGTCACACGGTGCTGTGCCAGTCCTTCCGTAATCCGGCGCTCCTCGCCAAGATGGCCGCCACCTTGCAGTGCCTCAGTGGTGGTCGGTTCATCCTCGGCATCGGCGCGGGCTGGCACGAGGAGGAATACCTCGCCTACGGCTACGAGTTCCGCCCGGCCGGTGTCCGCGTGGCCCAGCTTGAAGAGGCTTTCCAAATCATCAAGGCGCTCTGGACCGCGACCGAGGCCACCGTCGAGGGCAAGTACTACCGGGTGCAGAACGCCGCCTGTGAGCCGAAACCCCTCCCCGTTCCACCCATCATGGTCGGCGCGTTCAAGCCGAAGATGTTGCGTCTGGCCGCGCGTCACGCCGATGGCTGGAACGTGTCATCGTGCGGCGCGAACAAATACCGGCGGATGGTCCGGGAGTTTGAGCGAGCCTGCGTCGAGGTGGGACGAGACCCCGCCACAGTACAACGCTCGTGGGTCGGTGGGTGCGCTTGCGGGCCGACGCCAGCGGAAGCCCAGGCACTCGCCGGTAACCGCGTTAGTACGCACGACGAGGAGGACTTCGGTTTCGTCGGGACGCCTCAGCAGATTGTCGCTCAGATGCGGCCCTTCATTGACCTGGGCGTGGACACCTTCATCCTCGACTGTGGTGGCTTTCCTACGCTGACGACGTTGGAACTGCTTGTCCGTGAGGTGCTGCCGGCCGTAAACCAGCAGTAGCAGGGTAAGCGGTGAGAAAGAAGGCGGTGAGATGACCAGCGAGCATGTGGACGTGCTGATTGTGGGGGCGGGCCTGTCCGGGGTGTGCGCCGGCTATTACCTTCAGACGCGCTGTCCGACCAAGAGCTACACGATTCTCGAAGGCCGCGACGCCATTGGTGGCACCTGGGACTTGTTCCGCTATCCGGGTATCCGCTCCGACTCCGAGATGTACACGCTGGGCTACTCGTTTCGGCCCTGGCGGGGTTCCCAGGCCATCGCCGATGGGCCGTCCATTCGGCAGTACATCCAGGACACGGCGCGAGAGTACGGCATTGACCGCCACATTCGCTTCCGCCACCACGTGCGGCGGGCCGAATGGTCGTCGGCGGAGGCGCGCTGGACGGTCGAGGCGGAGCAGGGGCCGGACAAGACGACCCTGCGGTTCACCTGCGACTTCCTCTACATGTGCAGCGGCTACTACGACTACACGGCGGGCTATACGCCGCTGTGGGCAGGCGTGGAGCGCTTCCAGGGCCGCATCGTCCACCCGCAGCAGTGGCCGGAAAGTCTGGACTACACCGGGCAGCGGGTGGTTGTCATCGGCAGCGGCGCGACGGCGGTGACGCTGGCGCCCACCATGGCCGAGCGGGCGGCGCACGTGACGATGCTCCAGCGCTCCCCGACCTACATCGTCTCGCGCCCCTCGCGTGACGACTTTGCCGACAAGCTGCGCCGCCGGCTGCCAGCCGGGCTGGCGGCGCGCATCACCCGGTGGCGGTGGGTCCTGCTCGGCATGTACTTCTACACCATCGCCCGTTGGAAGCCGGCGGCGGCCAAGCAGACCATGGTGAAGATGGTCCAGCAGGAGCTTGGCCCCGACTACGACGTGGCGACCCACTTCACGCCGCGCTACAACCCGTGGGACCAGCGGGTGTGCCTGGTGCCAGACTCCGACCTGTTTAGAGCGGTCAAGGCGGGTAAGGTCGAGGTCGTCACCGACCAGATTGAGACCTTCACCGAGACGGGCATCCGCCTGCGCTCGGGCCGCGACCTGCCCGCCGACCTGATTGTGACGGCGACGGGCCTGAACATGAAGGTGATGAGCGGGCTGCAACTGGTGGTGGACGGCGCGCGGGTGGACCTGGCGAAGACGATGACCTACAAGGGCATGATGTACAGCGACATCCCCAACCTGGCGTCGGCCATCGGCTACACCAACGCCTCGTGGACGCTGAAGTGCGAGTTGACGGCGGCCTACGTCTGCCGCCTGCTGAACTACATGGACCACCACGGATATACCCACTGCACGCCCCGTCGCACGGACCCGTCCGTCACCGAGGAGCCGCTGCTGAACTTCACGTCGGGCTATGTCCGGCGCGCCATGCCCTATCTGCCGCGCCAGGGGTCCAGACCGCCCTGGAAGCTGTATCAGAACTACATCCTCGACCTGCTGACGCTCAAGTTCGGCAAGCTGGACGACGGGACGATGGAGTTTGGGCGGTGGGGGCAGAGGGCAGAAGGCGGAAGGCGGAAGGCGGAAGGCAGCAGGCAGTTGGCGTGAGGCGTGAGGCTAATGGCTGACGGCTGACGGCTGACGGCTGACGGCTAATGGCTGACGGCTGACGGCCGACGGCTGACGGCTGACGGCTGACGGCTGATAGCTAGCAGGAGGGAGGCGTCATGGCGGGCGTGATGCGGCTGGCGAACCGGACGGCGGTGGTGACGGGGGCGGCGAGTGGTATCGGGCGGGCAATTGCGGTGTCGCTGGCGCGGCGGCGCTGTCACCTGGCGCTGGCCGACGTGAACGAGGCGGGGCTGGCGAAGACGGCTGAGATGACTGTCGGCTACGGCCTGCGGGTCACCTGCCACCGCCTCGACGTGTCCGATGCCGAGGCCGTCGCCGCCTTTCCGGACACTGTCCGGGCGGACCACCCGCGCGTGGACGTGCTGGTCAACAACGCGGGAGTGGCCCTGGGCGGCCTGTTTGAGCAGGTCAGCGACGCCGACTTCGAGTGGCTGTTTGGCGTCAACTTCCGGGGCGTCGTGCGCATGACCCGCGCCTTCCTGCCCCTGCTCAAGGCGAGCGACGAGGCGCGGCTGGTGAACCTGTCGAGTGTGTTCGGCCTGGTCGCGCCGCCCGGCCAGACGGCCTACGCGGCCAGCAAGTTCGCCGTGCGCGGCTTCTCCGAGGCGCTGCGCCAGGAGTTGAAGGGGACGCGAGTCGGCATCACCGTTGTCTATCCCGGCGGGGTCGCCACGTCCATCGCCGCCAACGCCCGCGTAGCGAAAGGTGTCGCCGCCGAGGAGGTGGCCGAGGCGCAGAAGACCTGGGAGAAGGCGTTGCGGCTGCCGCCCGAGGTCGCGGGCGAGACGATTGTCAAGGGAGTCGAGCGGCGGCAGGCCCGCGTCCTCGTCGGCTCCGACGCCAGGCTCATCGCGCTGGTCGAGCGGCTGACCGCCGGTTCCGCCTGGAACATCCTGGAACGGCTGATGCCGAAGTGAAGGGCGATGCGCGCGATGGTCGGTAAAACGGCGGTAGTGACGGGAGCCGCACGGGGTATTGGGGTCTATACTGCGCGGCGGCTGAGAGACGGAAGGACTAGGGATCCATGGAACACCGGGGACCGATAGCTGTTGTCCTGGCGTGGCAGGCGGCTGTCAATAGCCAAGACCCGAATCGTCTCGTCGAACTATCTAACCCCAACATCGAGATAGTGGGGCCACGTGGGTCTGGTTATGGACATCAGGTACTCCAAGATTGGCTGGCGCGGGCTGGATTGAGCCTTGAGACGCGGCGCGTCTTCGTGGGTGGAAAGGTGGTTGTAGTTGCGCAACATGCTGTATGGCGCAACCTAGAGACAGGTGACATAGTTGGCGAGGCTGACATTGCATCGCGGTTTTTAGTGGATGGTCAGCAAGTGGCGCAGTTTGCGCGTTATGATAGCCTTGATGTGGCGCTTGCCGAGGCTGGTCTAAACGCCTCAGATGAGATCGTACAGAACTAACTGACAGTGTTCATGAGTCGAAGGGTCAGCTTAAAGGAGACAAGTGACTACCATTGACAGGGCGGCGGTGCAGCGGCTGGTGGATGAGACGGCGCGCGAGCACGCCATTCCCGGCATCGCGGTGGCGGTTAGCCTGGACCGGGGACCGGTCTACCCTATCGTCAGTGGCGTGGCCGACCTGGCGACGGCCGCGCCCCTCCGGCCGGCCGCCGTCTTCCCGATCTACAGCATCACCAAGACGTTCATGTCCGTGGCGGCGGTCCGCCTGGCCCAGCAGGGCGGGCTGGACCTGGACGCGCCCCTGGGTCGCTGGCTCGACATCCCGCTCGTCGCCTCGGTGACGCTGCGCCAGGTCCTCAACCACAGCGGCGGCATTCCCGACTATGGCCGCTTCAAGAGCTACCACACCGCCGTCCAGACGACCCCGGGCGAGCCGTGGACGCTTGACCATATCCTCGACACGACGCTGGCCGCTGGTCTCGACTTCCCGCCGGGCCAGGAGTTCCGCTACTCCAACACGGGCTACACCCTCCTCAAGCATCTGCTCGCCCTCGCCACGGGGCGGAGCTTCGCCCAGGTCCTGACGGACGAGGTCTTCACGCCATCGGGTCTGACGTCGGCGCGGGTGATTCAGACCCCTGCCGACCTGATGGCGCTCACGCCGGGCTACACCGAGCTTTTCAACCCGTCGGCGGGCCTCCTGGACATGCGCCCTGTCTACCACCCCGACTGGGTCGCCACGGGCCTGGTGGCTGCCACGGTCGAGGACGTCGCCCGCTTCCTGAACGGGCTGTTCGGCGGCGCCCTCCTGGACCCGCCGCACCTGGCGATGCTGTGCGATCTGCTGCCCGTGCCGCAGTTCGGGGGTGACCGCTACCCGTTCGGCTACGGCCTGGGGCTGATGGGCAAGCGGGCCTCGCCCTACGGCCCGTTCTACGGCCACGAGGGCGGTGGCCCGGGCTACGGCGCGGCGGCCTACCACGCCCCCGACGCCCACGGCCACGCTTTGACGGTGGCCGTCCTGGTCAACCGCGACCCCAGCGAGCAGGCGGGCCGCCTGGCATTCCGCTTGCTTGAGTGGCTCGCGGCGGGACTTGACACCGCGCGGTAGAATCGTTAGAATATCCAGCACAACTGAAGAGTGTACTCTTATCCAGAGAGGCGGAGGGACCGGCCCGATGAAGCCTCGGCAACCTCTGGGTGAATTAGGAGTTAAGAATTAGGACTTAAGACGCGCACTGAAGACGTCTTAATTCTTAATTCATCCATCTTAATTCCCCGGAACGGTGCCAAATCCGGCAGACAAGTCTGGAAGATAAGAGGGTAGCCCAGGTGAACACACGCGGCCTCCTCTCACTTCGAGCGGAGGCGTTTTTTGTCCCCAGCGCCCTCACTCCCGCATCCGTCAGTCGCACGAAAGGAAAACATCCCCATGTCCACCCTGCCCCATGTCCTGGGTCTGCGTTGTCGTGAGTGTGGCGCTCGGTATCCGGAAGCGCCGCAGTACGTGTGTGATGAGTGCTTCGGACCGCTCGAAGTCGAGTACGATTACGACTACATCCGCGCCCACATCAGCCGCGACAAGATTGCCGGTGGCCCCTGGAATCTGTGGCGCTACGCCGACCTGCTGCCCGTGGCGGCCGACAAGGCGGTCGGCATCCCCTCCGGCTTTACCCCGCTGCTCCGCGCCGACCGCCTCGGCCGCGCCCTCGGCCTGAAGCACCTCTACATCAAGAACGACACCGTCAACCCCACCTACTCCTTCAAGGACCGCGTGGTGAGCATGGCGATTAGCAAGGCCGTCGAGTTCGGCTTCGACACGATTGGCTGCGCTTCGACGGGCAACCTGGCGAACTCGGTCGCGGCGCACGCCGCCCGCGCCGGTATCCGCGCCTTTGTCTTCATCCCCTCCGACCTGGAGTGGGCCAAGGTCAACGCCTCGCTGGTCTACGGGCCGACCCTGGTGGCCGTGGACGGCACCTACGACGACGTCAACCGCCTGTGCGCCATGCTGGCCGACGAGTACGGCTGGGCGTTCGTCAATGTCAACGTGCGGCCCTACTACTCCGAGGGTGGCAAGACGCTGGGCTACGAGGTGGCCGAGCAATTGGGCTGGCGCGCGCCGGACCATGTCGTGGTGCCCATGGCGTCCGGCTCGGTGCTGACCAAGATCACCAAGGGGCTGGACGAGTTCAAGAAGCTGGGCCTGATTGACGCCCGCCCCACACGCGTATCTGGGGCGCAGGCAGCGGGCTGCTCGCCCATCGTGGACGCCTTTGTCCAGGGCCGCAGCCACGCGGAGCCAGTGCGGCCCAACACCATCGCCAAGTCGCTCGCCATTGGCTCGCCGGCCGACGCGCCGTATGCCCTGCGCATCTTCCGCGAGACGGGCGGCGCGGCCGAGGGGGCGACGGACCAGGAAGTCATTGAGGGTATCCGCCTGCTGGCCGAGACCGAGGGCATCTTCGCGGAGACGGCCGGCGGTGTCACCATCGCCGTCTTGAAGAAGCTGGCCGAGAGTGGTAGAATAGCCCCCGACGAGGTGACGGTGGCCTATGTGACGGGCAACGGCCTCAAGACGAGCATCGTGCTGGACGGCCACCTGGCCGAAGGTCTGCACATCAAGCCGACGCTGCGCTCCTTCGAAGCGGCGCTGAGCGAGCGGCAGGAGCGGCAGGCGGCGTGAGGCCGGACGGAAGGCAGAAGGCAGAAGGCGGAAGGCGGAAGGCGGAAGGCGGAAGGCAGAAGGCAGAAGGCAGAAGGCGGAAGGCAGAAGGCTGATAGCTGATGGCTGATGGCTGACCACTGGACTCAGTATGGCGTTTATCAACTTTGCCAAGGGCCAGACGCCCGGCGTCGAGGGGCAGACGTACCTGTACTTCCTGGCGATGGCGCTGGTGCCGGAGGACTTTGAGGCGCTAGAGGGGCTGCAGCGCGGCGACATCGAGTGGCGCTTCATGGCCCTGACCAACACCCGCACCGGCCAGCCCGTGCCCATCGCCTTTAGCTCCACTGAGTTGATGATGCAGTTCACCAAGGTGGGGCGAGGGTTGGGCGAGTTGCCCCAGTCTACCGAGATCATCCGCACCGAGGTCAGCCTGCTCCAGGGTGGCCCGTGCCCCTACGACATCTGGCTGGACCCGACCGCCGACGCGTTCCGCCACTTGCAGGCCACGGGCGCCTATCGCCTGTCCGACGACGGCCTGGAGTCGCTGCTCTAACGTTGCTCCTGCGAGGGGAGAGAGGCATGACCGACGAGGCGCACAGCATTACCAAGCGAGTTCTGGACTGGCCCGAAATCCAGGTCCTGGTGGGGCGGCTGGCCGCCCGGTTGCCCCGCGACTTCGACGCGCTGCTCATCATCACGCGTGGCGGGCTGGTGCCGGGCGGGTTGCTCAGCGAGGAGCTGGACATCCGCAACGTCCTGGTCGCGGCGGTCCAGTTCTACACCGGCATCGGCCAGACCCTCGACCATCCCATCTTTTTCCAGTTCCCGGCCGACACCATCCTCTACGGCAAGCGTATCCTGGTGGTGGACGACATCTGGGACAGCGGCCGTACGGCGGTGGCGGTGCGCGAGCGGGTGCGCGACGCGGGGGGCGAGCCGACGCTGGCCGTCCTCCAGTACAAGCCCCGCCGCTCGCGCTACCCGGACCAGCGGCCCGAGTACTACGCCGAGGAGACGGACGACTGGATTGTGTACCCCTGGGAGATGGAAGAGTAGAGGGGTGGGCAGGGATAGGCGTGGGAAGGCGGGAAGACATAGGAAGAGATGGGAAGGGGCAGGCATGCGAAGGGGGCAGATGCGGCTGGCCGTCCTGGCAGATATTCACGGCAACGCCTGGGCGTTGGAGGCCGTGCTACGCCATGCCCGCCACTACTCCCCCGACCAGTACGTCGTCCTGGGGGACTTGCTGGCCGATGGTCCCGACCCACGCGGCACACTCGAGCAGCTAGAAACCCTTGACGGAGCGCCTATGGTGCGGGGTAATACCGACCGCTACCTGGCCGACCTGGAGGGTCTTGCCTCGCCTCGTTCTGAGATGCCCGACCTGGTGGCGACGTGGCGCTGGGGGCTGGCGCAGGTGGGGGAGCGGGGGCGGGCGTACCTGGCCCGCCTGCCCACCCACGCCTGGCTGGAGACGCCCGCTGGGCCTATCCTGGCGGCGCACGGGGTTCCAGAGGATGACGAAGCGGAGGTCTTGCCGAGCCAGCCGGGTTCGGCGGACCTCCTACGGCGCGCCGGCGCGCGGGTGGCCCTGGTGGGCCATACTCACGCGCCGTTTGTCTGGCATACGGCTGACCTGTTGGTCATCAACCCCGGCAGCGTCGGCATCTCGCGGAGCACGGGCTGGCGGGCCAGTTATGGGATTGTTGACCTGTCGGTCGAGGGTGTGGCAGTCAGGCACGAGCAGGTGGCGTGGGATGTGGCCGAGTTTGTGCGCGCCTTTGACGGTGGGGTTCCGGTCAACCGCAAGGCCGCGCCGATGCTAGAGGAACTCAGGGCATGGCGGACTTAGCGCGGTACTCGCGGCAAACGGTTTTCCCCGGCATTGGCGAAGCCGGGCAGCGCAAGCTCCTCGCGGCGCGGGTCGCCGTGGTGGGCGTCGGAGCGCTGGGCACGGTCATCGTCCAGAACCTGGCGCGCGCCGGTGTGGGCTTCCTGCGCCTGTGCGACCGCGATTTTGTCGAGGGCCACAACCTCCAGCGCCAGGTCCTGTTTGACGAGGCCGACGCGGCGGCGGGCGCGCCCAAGGCCGTCGCGGCCCAGGCGCACCTGGCGCGCATCAACTCTGGCGTCCAGGTCGAGCCGGTCGTGGCCGACGTGACCGCCGCGAACGTCTATGACTTGATCGCCGACGTGGACCTGGTTCTGGACGGCACGGACAACTTCGACACGCGCTATGTCCTCAACGATGCCTGTGTCAAGTGGGGCAAGCCGTGGGTCTACAGCGGCGTGGTCGCCAGCTACGGCATGAGCATGACGGTTCGGCCCGGCCAGAGCGCGTGCCTACGCTGCGTCTACCCGGAGCCTCAAGCGGCGGGGGGCGACACCTGCGAGACGGCGGGCGTCCTCAACGGCGCGGTGGGCGTCGTCGCCTCGCTGGCCTCGACCGAAGCGCTCAAGCTGCTGGTGGGCGCGGGAACGGTCAACCCAGGGCTGGTCTACGTGGACCTGTGGACCAACACCTTCGACCAGTTTCCGGTCGCCCGTCGGCCCGGCTGCCCGACCTGTGACCAGGGCGAGTACCCCTTCCTGGAGGAGCGCCTCGACCAGACGGCGACGCTGTGCGGGCGCGACGCCGTGCAGGTGCGGCCCACGGGCGCGGGGCGGCTGGACCTGGCGGCGCTGGGCGGGCGGCTGGGGCATCTGGGCGAGGTGCGGGTGACGCCCTATCTGGTCCGCTTCCTGGTGGACCGCTACGAATTGACGGTCTTTCCGGACGCCCGCGCCATCATCAAGGGCACCAGTGACCCCGCCGTGGCGCGTGGGCTGTACGCCAAATATATCGGAATGTGAGACCCTTTATGCTGGAAATGTCAAAGCGGCGTTTTGCCCAGGTGGGCATGGGTCACCGGGGCTACCTGTATACGTTGGGCCTTATCGAACGCTACGCCGACACGTGCGAACTGGTCGGGGTGTGCGATACGAACCTGGGGCGGGTCGAGACGGCCCTGGCGGCGATCCAACAGGCTGGCGGCCGCGTCGGCGCGGACGGGGTACTGGGCTACGCGGCGCAAGACTTCGACACCATGCTGGCCGAGCGGCGCCCCGACTGTGTCATCGTCACCTCGATGGACCGCACCCACGACCAGTACATCTGCCGCGCCATGGAACTCGGCTGCGACGTCATCACCGAGAAGCCGATGACCATCGACGCCGATCGCTGCCAGCGCATCCTCGACACCCAGCGCCGCACGGGCCGCACGTGCACCGTTACCTTCAACTACCGCTATTCCCCACCCCGCATGCAGGTCAAGGACCTGCTCATGTCGGGCGTCATTGGCGACATCAAGTCGGTGGACTTTACCTGGCTGCTCGACACGAAACACGGCGCGGACTACTTCCGCCGCTGGCACCGCAACAAGGCCAACTCCGGCGGGCTGCTGGTCCACAAGGCGACTCACCACTTCGACCTGGTCAACTGGTGGCTGTCCAGCGTGCCCCAGACGGTGAGCGCGGTCGGACAGCGCGTCTTCTACACGCCGCAGCAGGCCGACCGCTTTGGGCTGACGCAGCGCGGCGAACGCTGTCTGGACTGCCCGGAGCATCACCGCTGCGGCTTCGCCCTGGACCTGAGCAGCAAGCCGGAATGGCGCGCGCTCTACCTCCAGAACGAGCGGCTGGACGGCTACTACCGCGACCGCTGTGTCTTTAGCCCGACGATTGACATCGAGGATGACCTGCACCTGACGGTGCGCTATGCCAGCGGCGCGCTGATGAGCTATACCCTCAATGCCTTCTCGCCCTGGGAGGGCTACGTCATCACGTTTAACGGGACACGCGGCCGACTGGAGCACAAGGTGGAGGAGGCGTCGTACACCAGCGGCGACGGTACCGCGCCCGGCGCGCTGCGGCCTGAAGGGGCCTGGACGCGCGTCTACCCGCACTTCGCGCCCGCCTATGAGGTTCCTGTCTGGACGGGCGAGGGTGGGCACGGCGGCGGCGACCCGGTCATGCTCGATGACATCTTCCGTCCACCGGCGGTCGAGGACCCCCTCCGCCGCAAGGCCGACCACCGCGCTGGGGCGTGGTCCATCCTGACGGGCATCGCGGCCAATCGGTCGCTCGCCACAGGCCGGCCCGTGCAGGTGGACGACCTGGTCCAGGCTGTTCCCTGGCCTGACTACCCGCCCATGCCAACGCCCGACGAGCCGATGCCGTTTCCGGCTGCATCATAGCTTATTCCAGGAGTGCCGTATGCGTCTCACCATGAAGTTTGGAGGTACATCGGTTGGCAGCGGGCCGCGCATCGCGGCGGTGGCCGGGCTGGTGCGCGAAGCCGCCGAGCAGGGCCACCAGGTGGCCGTCGTCGTCTCCGCCATGAGCGGCGTGACGGACGCCCTCATCCGCGCGGCTCGCACCGCCGCCGACGGTGACCCCACAACCTACCGCAGCATCCGTGATGACCTGCTCATGCGTCACTGGCAGGTCGTGCGCGAGGTGGCGAACCCGCAGGAAGCCGGCGCGCTCAACGAGGAGATTCGCGCGGTCCTCGATAACCTGGAGAACCTGTGTCGGGCCATCCATGTGCTGGGCGAGGTGACGCCGCGCGCGATGGACCTGATTTCCAGCCTGGGCGAGCGGTTCACGGCCAGCCTGACCGCCGCCGCCCTCCGCGCCCAGGGCCAGCCGGCCGAGGCGCTCCTGGCGACTGAACTCATCCTGACTGACGCGAACTACGGCGGGGCCAACCCTGACATGGCAGCCACGCGGGAACAGGTTCGTTCGCGGCTGCTGCCCCTGCTAGAGCATGGCGTCATCCCGGTCGTGACAGGCTTTATGGGCGCGACGGCTGACGGCCACGTCACCACACTGGGCCGGGGCGGCAGCGACTACTCCGGCTCCCTCATCGGGTCGGCGGTAGACAGCGACGAGGTCTGGATTTGGACCGACGTGGACGGTATCCTGACCGCCGACCCGCGCGTCGTGCCCGACGCCCAGACGCTGCCGTCGGTGTCGTTCTCGGAGGCGGCCGACCTGGCCTACTACGGCGCGAAGGTGCTCCACCCCAAGTCCATCCTGCCCGCCGTCGAGCGCAGTATCCCCATCCGCATCAAGAACACGTTTAACCCGACGCACCCCGGCACCCTGGTGGTCAGCCGGGCCGAGCCAGACGGCCGCCCGGTCAAGGCTATCACGGCCATTAAAGGGCTGAGCCTGGTGACGGTCGAGGGGCGCGGCATGCTGGGCGTGCCCGGCGTCGCCGCCAAGGTCTTCACCGCTGTAGCCGAGGCGGGCGTGAACGTGTTGATGATCTCCCAGTCGTCGTCCGAGCAGAGCATCTGCTTTACCGTGGTCGCGGAGAGCAGCGGCCGGGTCATCAAGGCGCTGGAGAGTGTCTTTGAGTTGGAACTGGCGCGGCGCAACATTGACCGCATCTCGGCCCAGGACGGCGTCGGCATCGTCTCGGTCGTCGGGTCGCGCATGAAGGCCGTGCCGGGCATCGCCGCCAAGGTCTTCGGGGCGCTCGGCCGCGCCCTGATTAATGTCATCTCCATCGCCCAGGGATCGAGCGAGCATAACATGTCGCTCGTCCTGGACGAGGCCGACCTGAACGAGGCCGTCCGCCTCATCCACGCGGAGTTCGAGCTAGGGACGCCGGTGGCCGATGCGGAACTGGTGACAGCCTAGCATGATTAGCTCTGTAACGGCTTTTGCCGAGTACTGGCAGCGCATTCACACGCGCACGCGGGAGATGGTGGCGGCGATTCCGGAGGACCGGCTGGACTGGCGGCCCGTCGAGGGCGAGTTCAGCGTGGCGGAGCTGGTGCGGCACATCGCTTCGACGCGGCGCATGAACGTGGTCAGCGCGACGCTCGGCGAGGGGCTGTATCCGGGGCATGACGA
Organism: uncultured Anaerolineales bacterium; assembly: GCA_964522005.1. Taxonomy (GTDB): domain Bacteria; phylum Chloroflexota; class Anaerolineae; order Epilineales; family JAHCIE01; genus JAHCIE01. Next base: position 13,273 of record CAZFUK010000071.1, read on the forward strand.
CCGATTTGGCACTTCGCGCCGAGATTTGCTACACTACCTGGATGCCAGCCACGCCGAGGTGAGCAACCGGTTGGCCGGGATGCGCGACGACGACCTGGCCGAGCCGCGCCTGTCCAACCAGAGCGGCCCCTATCCGGCCTGGAACATCCTGATGGCGATGGTCGAGCACGAAGTCCATCATCGCGGCCAACTGGCGATGTATCTCACGTTATTGGGTATTGAAGCGCCGGCCCTCTTCGGTTTGCACGTGGAGGAGTTGCGTAGTGCGTAATGCGTAATGCGTATTCATCGTCCGAAATACGAAATACGCAACACGAAATACGTATCACGCATCACGCCTTACGTCTCAGGAGTCCCTATGCCCCAATGGGTTCCCATTATTATTCTAGGCATTGGCAACGTGGGCCGCGCGCTGACGCGGCAAATCGTAGACCTGCGTGCCCTGCACGCGGAGCGGCTGCGCGCCCGCCTCGAAATCGTGGCGCTGGCCGACAGCGACGGCGCTATTTTTCAGCCGGGCGGCTTGCAGGATTCTGAATTGGACGCCATCCTGCGGGCCAAGGCCCAGGGAGCGCGGCTGCGGGATAGCGAGCTGGGCGCGCCGCTGGGCGACCTGCTCGGCCTGGTAGACGTGGCCGTGGACGACGGGGCCATTGTGGTGGACCTGACGGCTACGGACACCACGATTCCCGCCCTGGAGAGCGCGCTAGACCAGGGCTACGGCGCGGTGACGGCCAACAAGCTGCCCCTGGCGGCGGACCTGGCGACCTACCGACGTTTAACCGATCATCGTCGCTTCCGCTGGGAGGCGACGGTGGGCGCAGGGTTGCCGGTCATCGCCACCCTCCAGAACTTGATTCTCACCGGCGACGAGGTGAAGCGCATCGAGGGCGCGCTGAGCGGCACCCTCGGCTTCCTCGCCAGCCAACTCGAAGCGGGCGTGCCGTTCTCGGCCGCCGTGCGCGAGGCCAAGCAGCGCGGCTACACCGAGCCAGACCCCCGCCAGGACCTGGGCGGGCTGGACGCGGCGCGCAAGGCGCTCATCCTGGGCCGCATGAGCGGGCTGCCGCTGGAATTGAGCGATGTCGTCATCGAGAACATGTATCCTGCCGACATGAACAGCCTGACGGTGGACGAGTTCCTGGACGCGCTGCCCGCCCTG
>CAZFUK010000072.1:0-6118 GCA_964522005.1 uncultured Anaerolineales bacterium
GGACAGGGAGTGGAGAGGGGAATCACGGTGGGCGTCGGCGTAGGCACGGCCTGCGCGTAGCTCGGCTCGGGCAAGAACAGCAGACTGATAAGGCACACGACGATCAGCGTAGAGGCAACCAGGCCCACGCGCATATCCTCTCCCGTCCACATAGAGTGGCTTGTAGCCGTGTTCGATTGTCGTTTACCGCCAACTCCACGCCGCGGTGACCCCATCCGCCAGGCGACGCGGCTGGCTGCCGGGGGCCACCTCCACGACGTAGATACCGTACTGGTCCTGCCCCTCGTCCACCGCGTAAACGAGCGAGCGGCTATCGGGCGACCAGACCCGCAGCGAGCGCGCGTACTGGTCGAAGAAGGGAATCAGGCTGACAAACTCCTCGCTGGGATCGAAGGTCGCCACCTCGTGGGCGTCACCGCTCGCCACGTCTACCACATTCCAGCGCAGCGACGTCTCGCCCGTCTGCGGGTTCTCGTAGAGGGTCAGCGTGGCGATGCTGGCCCCATCCGGTGACCAGAAGAAGGCCAGGACATCATCCTGGGACAGGACGCGCGGGTTGGCGCCCGTCGGGTCGGTCACCGCCAGCGGCCCAAAGGCAATCTGGCCCAGGCCCTGCGCTTCGGGCGACGCGGTGACGATGTAGGCGAGTTGGTCGCTGTTGGGCGCCCAGGCGAACGACACCAGGCCCCGGTAGGTCACGACGGAGCGCGGGTCCGAGCCGTCGGCGTTGGCGACCACGACCTCGTCCAGGTTGTTCTCGGCGCGGCGGGCGTAGGCCAGGCGCTTGCCATCGGCTGACCAATCAGGGGCCAGGAACAGGGCCGGGTTGCTGCTGAGAGGCGGCGCCTCCGTCTGCCCTGGCTGGAACAGCGACACGCGGGCCGACGGGGCCGGTTTGACCCCGTCCACATGGAACAGCAGCCGCTGGCTATCGGGCGCCCAGGCATAGTAGAAGGGCGAGCCTTGGCCGAGTTCCTGCGACTGCGGCTGTCCGAGCTGCGCCAGCCGCAGCGCGATATTCTGGTCGACGGACTCGAGGAACGCCAGTTGGCGGCTGTCCGGCGCCCAGTACAGGTAGAACGGCCCAGAGCCAGTGGCCGAGTGCAGGGTCTCAACGGCGCCGTTCTCCAGCGCGGCGGCGTGGAGGGAGGCTTGCAGGCCGCCGGCGGCGAGGCTGACCTTGACAAAGGCGACCTGGCGGCCGTCGGGGGACCACGTGGGCGTACGGTTGATGCGCTGGGCCTGCTCCCCGCTCTGGCCGTCCGTGGTCAAGGCCTTGACATCGCTGCCGTCGGGCGCGACGGTGTAGATATTCCCGTCGGTCCCCTGGTAGGCGATGCGGTTCACCGGGCGGGGCTGCGTCACCGTGACAGGCGCGGGCGCGACACCGGTGGTGGAGCGCAGGACAAACAGCCCTCCTCCCACCGCCGTCACGCACAGGCACACCAGCGCCAGGCCGCACCCACCGGCCAACGCGATCCACCCCCACATCGGCATCCGCCGCGACTGGTTCATCCTCACTACCTCCACCCTACTTTGCATCCGCCCTAACAACTTCCATCAGTTCACGCCTACGCGGCGGGTAGCGGCCAATCAGATGGATGCACACCGCCGACACCATCACGGCAGCCAGCGCGGTCCACAGCGCCACGGCGTAGCTGCCGGTGCTGTCGTAGAGGGCGCCCGCCAGCCAGGTCGAGACCGCCGCTCCCGCGCCATACGCCGCGCCCACCGAGCCGTTGATGGCTCCCATCTGCTCACCCGGAAACGTATCACTGGCGACGGCCGTGACGAGGGAACTGCGCGCGCCCTCACCCAACGCCTCCAGGATCGTGTAGGCGTACAGCCAGCCCAGGTCGGTCACGCTCGACACCCGCAGCAGCACGAGAATCGCCGCGCCCAGGCAGGCCGAGCCGACGAGGTAAGTCGAGTGGCGGCCCAGCCGGTCGGACAACCCACCGGCCACCACAAACGTCGCGGCGGTCAGCGCGCCGCCCGCGCCGAACAGGGAGGCCGCGAAGAAGCGGCTGAAGCCAGCGTCCACCGCGTAGGCCACCTGGTGCACGGTCAGCATCCGCAGCGGTCCAATCGCCCCGACCGCCGCGACAATCAGCCACCAGAACTGGCCCGTCCGCGCCGCCTGGCGCCAGGTCCAGGTGGGCCGCCTGGCCCGGCTGACCCTCACCCCCACCCCCTCTCCCCCTGGAAGAGGGGAGTCAGGCCGGGGGGCAATGTCACCGTCCACCCCCTGCCCGACCACGGCGGGCGAGTGACGCAGCAGCCAACTCAGCGGCACGAGCAAGGCGGCCAGGCCGGCCAGGGCCAGATACGCGCCGCGCCAGCCGACCAGGCTGATGAGGCGTTCGACACCGGGCGTCAGAATCAGCGTCCCCAGCCCCGAACCAGCGAAGACCAGCCCAATCGCCAGGCCGCGCCGCCGCATGAACCAGCGGCTGATAATCGCGCCCTGCGTGCCCAGCCCCAGAATGCTGATGCCGATACTGGCGACGACGCCGTAGGCCAGCATCATCCCCCACAGCGAGCCGACCCGACTGCACAGCGCCAGGCCCAGCGCTAGCCACAGTCCGCCAATGGCGGATACGAGGCGCGGCCCCCAGCGGTCGAGGGCGAAGCCGACCGGAGCCGCCGTCAGCGCGAACACGACCATGCTGAGCGAGAAGACGCCCGCCGTCGCGCCGCGCCCCCAGCCAAACTCCTCATTGAGAGCGACGAAGAATACCCCAAACGAGAGGCGGATACCAAACACGATGGCGACGGTGAGGCCGCATACGGCGACCATCACCCAGCCGTAGAACAGGCGCCGCCCTCGCGTCTGGCTCACCAGGCCTAGCCTTTGAGGTGGCCGTGGCGCAACTGGTAGGCCACCGCCGCGGAGTTAGGCAAGTTGAGCGCCTCGGCGGTCCGCGCCGCCCGTTCCCAGTCGTACTCCACGGCGTGGAGCGCCGCCGTCCACGGCTTGCCCTCGCCTTCCAGCACGGCGAAGCGGGCGCGTGGGTCACGCGTCGTCAGTTGGTAGCTGACGGAGCCAGGGTTGACGAGCAGCTTGCCGCCGGTCCGGTGCTCGCTCGGGGTGTGAGTGTGACCGAAGGTGACGACGCCGGCGGGGTAGTCGGCCAGGACGACGGCCTGCTCTTCGAGCGAGCGTTCGACCATGGGGCGGAGGGACACGTGCAGCACCGAGTCCTCGTTGTTGTCGGGCGCGCCGTGGAACTGGAGCAGACCCCCGTCCAGGTCGGTGCGCCGCAGGGGTAGGCTTACCAGCCACTGGCCGCGCTCGTCGCCCAGGTCGCGGCGGAACCAGTCCACGGCAGGCCCTAACTCGGCATGACCGGCGAATCGCTCCGGCTGGCCCGGAAAATCGTCGGTGTTGCCGCGCACGCAGGGAATGTCTAGCTCACGGACGCGGTCCACCGCCGCCGCCGGCTCCACCAGGCCAAAGGCCACGTCGCCGTTGCACACGACCCGGTCCACGCCCAGGCGGCGTAGCTCGGCCAGGACGGCGTCCAGGGCGTAGATGTTGCCGTGAATGTCGGAGATAATGCCTAGCCGCATAAGGCCCCTCCCAATTGAGGTCGGTGCTGACTCATAAAGAATACAACAGACGACAATGCTGAGCAAGAGCGCTGGTAACTATTCGAAGAGGCGCACATTGCTATGGATGGAGATTAGGGTTGTCAACAGGCAAGCCCTCGGCCCGGGCCGCCGTCAACAAATCAGTGTCTGCCGAGATACAGGTTAGACTGCCAAGGCTGTTAGCAAGCAAGGTGGAATTGGCCGTTAAGGCAGCCGCTAGTTGGACCGCGTCGTAGCCTCGCAGCCGGTGGTTCTGAGTTAAAGTCACCGCTAGTCTAATTATCGAGGCGGTTAGGGGGATAATTTGGTATTCAGTATTGAAATGTCTAAGCATCAGGGCTACGGCCTGATCACGCGTCCGACGAGTAATCCCCAGCGGAGCGCGATGTTTAGCAGCGAGCGCTGAGGCAATCTCGACACGGGTAATCTCGGCAACGAGAACCGTATGCCCTAATTGGGGATTAGTAAGCGATACAGTCCAGGGCGTCCCAATTTCTGGAACATAACGCTTGACGAGCGCACTCGCATCCAGGTAGTAGTGCGTCACACTTTGGGTCCTCGCTGTTCGATGACAATCTCACTCACCGGAGGACCACTCATACCCTCGAACATCGCCTGTACTTCCTCCAGAGTAACCGAGCAGTGGTCGGCAACTGCCTTTTCCTCTGGGGTCAGTTCTGTAAGCAAGCCGGCAGTCTGGAGAACTTCGCGAGTACGCTCCCGCTCAATCAGCGAAGCAGGCCGAACACGCTCGACCAGCCATTCCTGGGCTAGCGTCTCCACGGGTTTGCCGACGCGCTCCGCCTCCTGGCGTAGTCGTTGATACACCTCGGCCGGCAATTCCAGTTGCAGGACTGTCATGTTGACCTCCTAAGCGAGACGGGAGACAGGGCTAGCGCCGCGTCTCCCGTCCGTCGTCCGTCACGCCTTAAATGTCCAGCCGGGCGTCCTTGGCATGGGTGTTGATAAAGCGGGTGCGGGGGGGCACCGCCGACCCCATCAAGATGTCGAAGGTGCGGTCGGCGGCGATGGCGTCCTCGATGGTCACCTGGAGCACCGTGCGGTTGGCCGGGTTCATCGTCGTCTCCCACAACTGCTCGGCGTTCATCTCGCCCAGACCCTTGTAGCGCTGGACCTCCGGGTCCTTGCCGCCCTTGCGCAACTCGGCCACCGCCTGGTCCTTCTCCTGGTCGGAGTACGTCCAGCGGTGGTTCTTGCCTTCCTTGACCAGGTACAGCGGCGGCTGGGCGATATAGAGGTGGCCGTGCTCGATGAGCGGCTGCATGTAGCGGAAGAACAGCGTCAGCAGCAGGGTGCGGATATGGCTGCCGTCCACGTCGGCGTCGCACATGATGATGATGCGGCCATAGCGCAGGTTGTCCAGGCCGAACTCCTCGCCGATGCCCGTGCCGATGGCCGTGACCAGGGCGCGCACCTCGTTGTTGCCGAGCATCTTGTCCAGGCGCGCCTTCTCGACGTTCAGAATCTTGCCGCGCAGGGGAAGAATCGCCTGGAACTTGCGGTCGCGGCCCTGCTTGGCCGTGCCGCCCGCCGAGTCACCCTCGACAATGTAGAGTTCGGCCTTCTCCGGGTCGCGCTCCTGGCAGTCGGCCAGCTTGCCCGGCAGCGGCGAGACTTCCAGCGCGCTCTTGCGGAAGACCAGATCCCGCGCTGCCCGCGCCGCTTCACGCGCCCGCGCCGACGTCAGCGACTTGTCAATGATGGTCTTGGCCTCTTTGGGGTTCTCTTCGAGCCACTGGCTAAAGGCCTCGTTCATGACCGCCTCGACGATGGTCCTGACCTCGGCGTTGCCCAGCTTGATCTTCGTCTGCGACTCGAACTGCGGGTCCACCAGCTTGACCGAAACCACCGCCGTCAGGCCCTCGCGCACATCCTCACCGGAGAAGTTGGCCTCGTTCTCCTTGAGGCCGCCCTGCTTGCGCGCCCAGTCGTTGATGGTGCGGGTCAGCGCCGTGCGGAAGCCCGTCAGGTGCGTGCCGCCTTCCGGAGTGTGGATGTTGTTGGCGAAGGGCAGCACGGTGTCGTTGTAGCCGTCGGTGTACTGGAGGGCGATTTCGACTTCCGTCGACTCCACCGTCTTCTTGGCATAGAACGGCGCGGTGAGCGGCTGCTTGCTCAGGTTCAGGTAGTGGACAAACGACTTGATGCCGCCCTGGAAGTAGTACGTCAGCTCCTGGCCGTCACCGCGCTCGTCGCGGAAGTGGATGGTCAGACCCTGGGTCAGGAAGGCCATCTGGCGGAAGCGCTCGGCCAGGGTGTGGAACTTGTACTCGGCCGTCTTGGCGAAGATCTCCGTGTCGCGCATGAACGTCGTCTTCGTCCCGCGCCCCTCGCCCGGGCCGACCGCCTCGACATCGGTGACGGGCACGCCCCGCTCGTAGCGCTGGCGGTAGAGCGTGCCGTTATGCTTAACCTCCACCACCAGCCACTCGGAGAGCGCGTTCACGGCCGAGACGCCCACGCCGTGCAGGCCCGACGCGACTTTATAGCCGCCGCCGCCGAA
>CAZFUK010000072.1:6128-14424 GCA_964522005.1 uncultured Anaerolineales bacterium
CACGCCATGCAGGCCGCCGGACACCTTGTAGCTGTTGTCGTCGAACTTGCCGCCCGCGTGGAGCTTGGTCATCACCACTTCGAGGGCCGAGCGGCCCACCTGCGGGTGGATGTCCACCGGGATACCGCGCCCGTTGTCCTCGACTGTCACCGAGTTATCGCTGTGGATGACAATCTCGATGCGGTCGGCGTAGCCCGCGAGGGCCTCGTCCACCGAGTTGTCCACCACCTCGAAGACGCAATGGTGCAGGCCCATCACGTCGGTATTGCCAATGTACATGCCGGGCCGCCGGCGTACGGCCTCCAGACCCTCCAGCACCGTGATGCTCGACGCCGTGTAGCCACCGTTCCCGCCCGCCGGCGGTGTCATCGTTTTTTCGTCAATCACACTAGCCTCCTTCGTCCCACTTAACCGAACAATTGTACTCCAAAATGGCGCAAAAATCCAATCCTGACTCTTTCCAATTCGACATAACGCATGCACGCTCACCGCCCACGCCCCACGCCCCACTTCGCTTTGGCATCCGGCAACCCTGTCAGTAGAATTAGCGTAATGAGAGTATACCCCTGCTGTGCCCTGGAAGGATTGCTGTATGCCCCCTATCAAGAACATGCCCAGTCAGATTGAAATCGCGGACACCGTCGCCAACCTGGCGCGTTACTTCGCCAACCGCCGCCGCACCATGCCCAACAACCAGCCGCCGGACTACGTCCTGCTGGACGTGACCGGCGCCTTTGTCGAGCGTGACGAACTCCAGCCCTGGCCGCTGCGGCTGCTGCCCCAGACCCGCAAGCCCAGCCTGGAGGGCTTCCGCCATGCCCTGGACCTGGTCGCCGAGGACAGCATGGTCAAGGGCGTCGTCCTCAAGATCCACCAGTTGGACTGCGCGCTGCCGACCGTTCAGAGCCTGCGCTACATCATCCAACGCTTCCGCCGCAGCGGCAAGAGGGTCGTCGCCTACTGCCCCGATCTGGACGTGCGCACCTACTACCTGGCGACGGCGGCCGACGAAATCCTGGCCCCCGAGAGCGCGATCTTCTTTGTGGCCGGCCTGGCGATCCAGGTCGTGTATCTCAAGGACGCGCTGGGCAAGTGGGGCGTGCAAGGCGATTTCCTGGCCGTCTCGCCCTACAAGTCCGCCGCCGATACCCTGACGCGCTCCACGATGTCCGACGAGGTGCGCCAGCAGTTTAGCTGGCTGCTGGACACCAACTGGGATGAGGTGCTCCAGGGGGTCGCGGTGGGTCGGCGCATGAGCAAGGAACGGGCGGCGGAGCTGCTCAACCAGGCCCCCATGATTGCCCAGCGCGCCGTCGAGACCGGGCTGATTGACCGCCTGGTCTACGAGGATGAACTGGGCGACTACCTGGGCGGCGCCCCCAAGGTTTTGCCCTGGCTCCAGTCCTTCCCCAAGCTCTACCAGCCCTACACCTGGCACGCCGAGAAGGCCATCGCGGTCATCAGCGTCGAGGGCGCGATTACGCCGGGCGAGAGCCGCCGGCCGCCGGTGCCGTTCCCCATGCCCATTGTGCCCGAAGTGCGCTCGGGGGCCGAGTCGGTCCTGCGCGCCTTCCGCCAGGCCGAGAAGAACGAGCACGTTGGGGCGATTGTGCTCTATGTCAACTCGCCGGGCGGCGACGCCCTGGCGTCCGACCTGATTGCCCGCGAGGTCCAGCGCGTCCGCGCCAAGAAGCCCGTCGTGGTCTACATGGGTGACGTGGCCGCGTCGGGCGGCTACTACGTCTCGGCCCTGGCCGACCACATCGTGGCCCAGGCCTCGACCCTGACCGGCTCCATCGGCGTCATCATGGGCAAGTTGGTGACGGGCGGGCTGTACGAGAAGCTCCAGGCTCACATCGAGACGGTCCAGCGCGGGGAGAACGCCACCATCCTGGCCGGCGATGACCCCTTTACCGACGAGGAGCGGGAGCGCCTGCGCCACTTGCTCTTCGACATCTATGACATGTTCAAGGCGCGCGTGGTAGCCGGCCGGGGCCTGTCCGCCGAGCGGGTCCAGGAGATCGCCCAGGGCAAGGTGTGGACGGGCCGCCAGGCGCTGGAGTTCGGGCTGGTGGACGAGTTGGGCGACTTCGAGGTGGCGGTGCGCAAGGCGCAGCAGTTGGCCGGGCTGCCCGAAGACCGCAAGGCCCTCGTCGCCCCCATCGCCCCCTCGCGCGTGCCGCTGGTGCCCGTCAACCTGGCCGAGCCGCAGGCCTGGCTGACCGACCTGCGCGACAGCCTGACTTGGCTCAACGGGCGTGTGCTGACCCTCATGCCCTTCGAGATCAAGATTCGGTAGATAGAGGCTTAGGAAGTGAAAGACCTTCAAGGCAGGGGCTTGCCTTGAAGGTCTTTGTTTACCAGGGTCGTTTGACCTTTACCGCGGAGGACGCGGAGAACGCCGAGGACGAACCCTTATCCCTCTGCGCCCTCTGCGTCCTCCATGATGAACTCGGCTTAGCGTGTCGGTGTCGGCGTGGGGGTGCGCAGTGGGCGGGGCGTGCTGAGTGGGGTAGGCCGCGCCAGGGGCGTCTCCGTCACTGTCGGTGTGGCCGACGGGCTGGCCGAGAGGGTCGCCGTCGGCGTGACCGTGGCCGGCGTGTCGGCGTCGAGCCAGGGCAGCGGCCCCCTCTGCCCGTAGCTGCTCACGACACCCTGCAGGTCGACCTCGTCTACCCGACCCTCGCCTGTCAGGTCGGCGCGGGGGTCGCTGGCCGGGCTCGTGCCATAGGCCGCCGACACAATGAGCAAGTCGGCGATGTCCACATCGTCGTCGCCGTCGGCGTCGCCCAGCCGCAGGCGGGTGGTGGGCAGTGTCGAGAGCGCCGAGGCCGGCTGGAGGCTGACGGTGTAGACGCGGGACAGATAACCGGGGTAGCGGGCGCGAATCTCGTGCCGCCCCCCGTCGTCCAGCGCCAGGGCGAACTCGCCGGAGGGGTTGGTCAGCGTATAGGGCACGCCGTCTAGCAGAATCTGGACGTGGCGGTAGTCGGTGCGGCCTTCAAGCCACACGACGCCACTGAGTATAATTTGCGGCGCGGCGGCCTGGGCGGACCAGGCCAGACCGAACCAGAGGGTCAGGAACAGCAGCGCCCAGACAAAGGGCGGGCGGCGGCCGGACATGGGGGGCTCCTCGGGGGGATGAAAGGGGAAATAGGCTCTCCCTTCTACTAGATTCAACGGGAAATTATGGTAAAATGTCCGGGTGAGGAGGCCATTTTTTAACCCATTCTTCATAACCCTTACACTGCCCCGCGCGATGAGGCCCCTATGCTCCCCGGCCGCCTGCGCTTACACGTTCACCTCGCCCTCTGGCTCCTTCTCATCGTAGGGCCGGCCCTGGGGCTGGCCGCGTGCACGGCCTCGCCCTCCCTGCCCCTTCCTGCCACCGTGTCGCCACCCGTCGCGCCATCCTCCACGGCCATCCCGCCGTCGCCTACCCCTCCGCCAAGCGCCCCGCCTCCCACGGGGACGGCCACCCTGACCCTCATCCCATCCGCCACCCTCACGCCGCGCGCCACGGCCTCGCCCCTGCCGACAGGCACGCCGCGCCCGACAGAGACCCGGCCCGCCACGGCGACCGCCCCGTCGCGCACGACGGCGCCGCCACCCAGCCCGACGCCACTTCCGCCCACCGCCACGCTCCTGCCGCCGACGGCGGCGCCTGCGCCGCGCCCGACCCTGCCGCCCGTCGGTCTGCCGCCCCTGACCCTACGCGAGGTGTTCCCGCCCCGCAACCTGGCGAGCCTGGGCCTCGACCTGGCCCGTGTGCGGGTCCTGGTGGCGACGGGCGATGTCATCCCGGCCCGCTCGGTGGATACGGTCATCCGCCAGCGGGGCAACGACTTCCTCTACACTGTCTCCGCCACGCAGGACATGCTCCGGCCGGGTGACCTGACGGTGATCAACCTCGAAGCGCCGCTCATCCAGCGCTGTCCGCCCCACAACGAGGGTTTTGTCTTCTGCGGGCAGCCTGGCTTTACCCGCGCCCTCCAGGCCGCCGGGGTGGACCTGGCGACGCTGGAGAACAACCACATCGGCAACTACGGCGAGGCGGGCATCGAGGAGACCAAGCAGCGGCTGACGGCGGCGGGCATCGCCTGGGCCGACCGCCGGGTGCCCGCCATCCTCGACGTGCGCGGGCTGAAGTTTGGCTTCCTGGCCTTCAACGGCGTGGGCCTGGCCTTCAACCGCGAGGTCATGCGCGAGCGCATTCAGGCGCTGCGGCCCCAGGTGGACGTGCTCGTCGTCGCCCTGCACTGGGGCGCGGAGTACGTGGCTGTTCCCAGCCGCGCGCCGGGCATCGCGCCCGACAATCCGGTGGACATCGCCCACTGGGTCATTGACTCCGGCGCGGACCTCATCCTCGGCAACCACCCGCACTGGGTCCAGGCGGTCGAGGTCTACCAGGGCAAGCTGATCGCCTATGCCCACGGCAACTTCATCTTTGACCAGATGTGGAGCTCCGAGACGCGGGTGGGGGTGGTGGGCCGCTACACGTTTTACGACAACCAGTTGGTGGGCGTCGAGTACCTGCCCACGCTCATCGAAAACCACAGCCGGCCTGTGCCCTTGGGGGGCAAGACCGGCCAGGAGGTACTGACCAGGATGGAGGCGGCCAGCCGCGAGCTAGCGGCGCAGTTAGCCAGGTGATGGGTCAGGCGGTGTGCTCCAGCCGCTCGATGACCTCGTCGGCCAGGGCGCCGGCCAGGCGGTTGGCGGCGAGGAGGGTAGCGTAGACGCCGCGTGTCAGCCCCAGGTGGACGCGCTCAATGGCGCGCACCGGGGCGGCGAGAGGGGGAACCAGGGCCAGCAGGTCATAGGTCCGCTGCGTCATGACGATGTGGACATCCGCGACCGCCGTGACACCCGCCTCGACGGCGTCCTGGACCAGGTCTTTCGCGCCTTCAATCTCCCGTAGTGGCAACTGTGACATCGGTTAACCCTCTTCATCCTGCGTACACCAGAGCTTGATTTGTTCATAGACGGCCGGGTGCCGCGCCAGGGCCAGGTGGTGAACCTGGGGGAAGCGCTGCACGTGGTCGTCGGCGTGCGCCCCCTGCTCGCGCCACGAGGGACCGTGAGCGTGCGACGCCCACACCAGCGCGTCGCCCAACAGCGCGTTCACCGAGGACTCGGGGTCTTCAGCGAGCGTCCCGACCGCGAGGTAGTGGCGGGCCGTGGTCAGCCACGGGATAGGCTGGCGGGGGTCGTGGCCGATGCCTGTCACCCCGCCCGCCCAATCCTCGTCCACCAGGGACCCATAGCGCAGGTCCTGAATCCCCTGGCTGCGCAGGTTGGCGATTCTCCCCACCAGCCGGGTGACCGGATGCGGCACGGCCTGGAGGATGGCCGCCGTGGCGTGGCCCAGTTGCTCCAGGTACGCGCCGTCGTGCGGCGTGCCCAGGTAGACCACGCGCGTCACTTTAGCGGTCCAGGCCGCGTCGGCCTCCGCGCCATAGTGGCACGCGCTCCTCAAGACCAGCCCGCCCATGCTGTGCCCAATGAGGAGAATCTCCTCGACGGGCAGGGGGTAGTTGTCCAGGAGTTGGTCCAGCAGGCGCGCCAGGCTCCGCCCGTTCTGCGAGATGTGCAGCCCACTGTTGTAGCGCAGATAGAACGGCGTGTAGCCGCACTCGGCCTGGAGCAACGTGCCGTAGGACCGGTCTTCCGGGTCCTGCCCTATCTGGCGAAAGGCCCACACCCCCTCGTGACAGCCGAGGCCGTGCACCAGGATGCATAGCCGGCCGGTCAGGGTTGGATACACGGAGGCCAGGCTGGCCGGGGTCAGGGCGAGCGGTCGGCCGGCGTGGTAGAAGGCCATGTCAATCGCCAGGCCGTTCTGCCGCTCGCTCAGGTAGTCGCCCAGCGCCCCGTTGAGGATGCTGCGGCACGTGTTCCAGGCGACTCTCATAGGGCAAGCTCGGCGTGGATGAAGCCGTTGGCCGGGTCGGGCTGGAGAGTGAAGCCCATGTTCTCGCATACCCGCTGCATGCCGTGGTTGTCGGGCAGAATCTCCGCCGTGACGCGCTCCAGCCCCTCGTCGCGGCCAATCTGCACCAACCGCCGCAGGAACTCCGACCCCAGGCCCTTGCCCTGGAAGGCGTCGGTGATGAGCAGGGTGAACTCACCCGCCTTCTCCACGCGGTCCTTGCTCAACCGTCCCACGCCCACGATCTCGCCGGAGTCGTCCACGCACTCGGCCACCAGGGCCAGCTCGCGGTCATAGTCGTTGAAGGCGATGCGCGCCAGCCGCTCGTGGGCGATACGCTCGCTCAACTGCACCGCCTGGGCGTAGCGCATAAAGACGCTCTGCTCCGACAGCGCCTCGTGGAACTTGATGAGGCGGGGTTCGTCCTCGGGGCGGATGGGCCGAATCAGCAGCGGCGTGCCGTCCTCGGCGGTCCAGGGCTGGACGTACTGGAGCGGGTAGGGGCGAATGGCCGGGCGCGGCAGGTCGGCGTCGCGCACGGAGGGGTCGTGCAGCACCACGCGGGCGTCGAGGGCGATGAGCCGCTCGGGCGAGGCTAGCAAGGGGTTGATGTCAAGCTCCTTGATGCGCGGCTGCTCCACCACCAACTGGCTGAAGCGGACCAGCAACTGCTCCAACGCCGCCAGGTCCACCGCCTTGCGGCCGCGCACGCCCTGGAGCGCGGTGTAGATAAGGGTGCGCTCCATCATGCGCCGCGCCAGGGTCGAGGTCAGCGGCGGCAGGCCGAGGGCGCGGTCCTTGAATACCTCGACCAGTTGGCCGCCCGTCCCAAACAGGAGCACCGGGCCGAACTGGGGGTCGAGGCTGCTGCCGATGATAAGCTCGTAGCCGCTCCAGTTAATCATGGGCTGGACGGTCACGCCGTTGAAGTGCTGCGCGCCTGCCTTCTCGGCCACCGACTGCTGAATCTCGCGGTACGCCCGGCGCACCGCCTCGGCGTCGGCCAGGTTCAGCTTGACGCCGCCCACGTCGGTCTTGTGGGTGATGGTGTGCGAGAACAGCTTGAGGACGATGGGGTAGCCCATGCTGTCGGCGCAGCGCACCGCGTCCTCCTCGCTTGTGGCGATGGACGTCGGCACGATGGGGATGCCATAGGCGGCCAGCAACTGCTTCGACTCGAACTCGTTGAGCAGGGTCCGGCCCTCGCCGCGCGCCGTGTCCAGGATGCGCCGCGCTTCGGCCCGATTCAGCGCGCTCTCCGTGTCCTCGGGCAGGCTGGGCGTCTCATAGAGGCTGCGCAGGTTGGCGCTGTAGCGCCACATGTAGTTGAACATCTGGACGGCGGTGTCGGGGTAGAGGAAGGTGGGGATGTTGGCCTTCCGCAGCAACTCCGCGCCCGGCTCGATCTCAGCCCCGCCGACCCAACTGGCGAGCACCGGCTTGCCCGCTATCTGGGCGTAGGGTGTGAGTTGGTTGGCCGTTTCCGTCGGGTCGGTCATGGCCTGCGGCGTCAGGATGACCAGCAGCCCGTCGCTGTTGGGGTCCTCGGCGGCGATGGCAAGCGACTGGGCGTAGCGTTCGGGTGAGGCGTCGCCCAGGATGTCAATGGGGTTGCCGTGGCTCCACGGTCCCGGCAGCAGCCCGTTGAGTTGGCCCATCGTCTCGTCGGAAATCTTCGCCAGTTGGCCGCCGCCCGTAATCAGGGCGTCCGTCGCCAGCACGCCCGGCCCGCCCGCGTTGGTCAGGATGGTCAGGCGCGGGCCTGTGGGTAGCGGCTGCTTGGCGAGGACATCGGCCATGGAGAACAGGTCGGCGATGCTGTTGACCCGCATGACGCCGACGCGGCGGAAGGCCGCCTGGAGCACCTCGTCGCTACCGGTCAGCGAGCCGGTGTGCGAGGCCGCCGCCTTGGCCGCCTCCTCCGTCCGCCCCGGTTTGATGACGATGATGGGCTTGGTCAGGGCGACCTCGCGCGCCGCCGACAGGAAGGCGCGGGCGTCGCCGATGGTCTCCATGTAGATGACGATACTCTTGGTGTTGGGGTCGTCGCCCAGGTAGTAGATCAGGTCGCCCCAGCCCACGTCGAGCATCGAGCCGAGGGAGACGAAGGCGCTGAAGCCCACGTTCTCGCGCCGGCTCCAGTCGAGGACGCCCGTCAGGAGCGCGCCGCTCTGGCTGATAAAGCCGACCGAGCCGGGCCGCGCCATGCCGTCGGCGAAGGTGGCGTTGAGGCCGCTGATGGGGTTCATCACGCCCAGGCAGTTGGGGCCGATGATGCGCATGGCCCCCCGCCGCGCCTGTTCGAGCACCTGGCGCTCCAACTCGACGCCCTGCGGGCCAATCTCCTTAAAGCCGGCCGAGATG
>CAZFUK010000073.1:0-13936 GCA_964522005.1 uncultured Anaerolineales bacterium
TAGCCCACTACTGCCAATCATCCTGGGCCTGAAAGATGTGGACGTCCTGCGCCAGCCACAGACCGAGGCCCGCGAAGAACATCACAGCGCCTAACACGCTAAGGATGATGGTAAAGGGTAAGCCGAGGAGAATGATAGCCAGTCCAAGACTGACCAGGAAGGGCGCGAAGCTCGGCGGCGGCAGGTGGATATGCTCGTGCTCGGCGTTGTGCGCGCCGTTGGTCTCATCGGACATACAGGTCTCCTACTCTTAGGGACGGAGGAAGGCGGTCAGCGTGGCCGACAGGCCAGGGGCCAGCGAGTGATCCAGCATCATGGCGACAAAGAGCAGCGCCAGGTAGAGCAGCGAGTACTTGTAGAGCTTCCAGGCCGGGGCCGCGCCGCCCTGCTGGGCCAGCTTGACCGCGTCCCAGATAAAGACACCGCCCAGGACCAGGGCCAGCGCCAGGTAGATCAGGCCCATCCCGCTCAGCGGCGCGAAGACCAGCGACAGGGCGACCAGAACCACCGAGTAGATCAGAATTTGCTTGTACGTCTCGCGCTCGCCCACGACACAGGGCAGCATGGGCACGCCGGCGCGGGAGTAGTCGCCCTGGCGCACCAGGGCCAGCGCCCAGAAGTGCGGCGGGGTCCAGAAGAAGACAAGGATGAACAGGTAGACCGGAATGAGCGACAGCTGGCCGGTGACGGCGGCCCAGCCGACGAGGGGCGGCACCGCGCCGGCCGCGCCGCCAATGACGATGTTCTGGGTCGAGGTCCTCTTGAGCCAGGCGGTGTAGATGAACACGTAGAACAGCAGCCCGGCCAGGGCCAGGACCGCGCTCAGCAGGTTGACGAAGACCGTCAGGCTGATGAAGGAGAGCACGCCCAGGGCGATGCCAAACCAGAGTGCCTTGAGGGGTTCGAGGCGGTGGCTCGGCAGCGGCCGGCGCGCGGTGCGGCCCATGAGCACGTCAATGTCCCGGTCGTAGTACATGTTGATGGCGTTGGCGCCGCCCGCCGCCAGCGCGCCGCCCAGCAGGGTCCAGAAGACGAGGCTGAGGGACGGCGGGGTCGGGGAGGCGATCCACATGGCGGCCCAGGTGGTCACGAGCAGCAGGCTGATGACGCGGGGCTTCGCCAGGGCCACATAGGCGCTAACGGTGGCCCTGAGGCTGCCAGTCTGAACCTCTTCAGCGGCCTTGCGGCCGGCCCTGACCTCGCGCCGCGAGACGGGTGTGGCGTAGGCCAGCATGGTCAGGACGACCAGCGCACCCCAGACCACGACGCCGAACGCCAGGTGGGCCACCCGCAGCGCGAGCGGCACGCCGAGCCAGAGGAAGCCGAGGCCGAACACGGCCTGGAGGACGAAGAGCGAGCCGACGCCCACCATCCCCGGCACGAGGCGTGTGCCCCGCCGCAGGCGGTAGGTACTCCAGACCAGGACGGCCAGCACCACGCCCATGCCGACCATGGACCCCTGGTGTACGCTCCGCACCACGTCGGGCAGGGCCGCCCCGACGTTCTTGCTGACGACGAGCGCGCCGGTCAGGATGAGCAGGTAGGAGGCCACGGTCAGGCTCAGTAGCAGGCGCGAGTAGCGGTCGCGCCGCACGATAGGCGCGCCGACGCGGTCGGCCATGACGGCCACCAGCAACAGGGCCATGACCAGCATCGCCAGGCCGAGGCGAACCGGCGCGAGCCAGGGCGCGACGCCGAAGCCACCCCACACCCGTTCCGCGCCGACCTCCAGGGCCATGAGCAAGACGGCGAGCAGCGTCGGGCGAACGACCCAGGGCCGGCCGCGCTGCGCCAGCAGACCATAGGCGGCCGCGCCGACGACCATGACGCCCGCCAGGAGCGAGACGGTCGGTGGGAGCCAGTCGAGGCCGGCGCCCCCGCCGCACAGGGGCCACGTGGCGCAGCCAAGTTCCGCGCCGACGATGGTGGCAAAGAAGGCTAAGGCCAGACAACCGCAGAGAGCCAGAACAATCCGATACGACAGTCGAGCCGCGCGAAGCATAGGTGAGCCTCTGAATCCTTTACTGAGTGGTTAATGTTTAGTGTTCGGGATCGTAGCGATACTCAGGCACAGGCGCGCCGGTGCGGCGGGCTGTTTCCTGCAACTCGCGGATGCGGCGCACATCCCAGGCCGGGCGCGGGCTGCGCACGGTGGGAATGGTGTCGAAGTTATGCGTAGGCGGCGGCGACGAGGTCATCCACTCCAGGGTGTTGCCTTCCCACGGGTCGTCACCGGCGACGCGCCCCTGCTTCCAGGTGATGTAGGCATTCACCACGAACAGCAGGATGGCGAAACCGAGGATATACGAGCCGATGCTCTCCACCAGGTTGTAGCCGGTCCAGCCGCGATTGGGCGCGTAGTCGTAGATGCGGCGCGGCATGCCCAACAGGCCGAGGATGTGCATCGGGAAGAAGGTCAGGTTGAAGCCGACAATCATGCCCCAGAACTGGAGCTTGCCCAGCCGCTCGTCCAACAACCGACCGGTGATCTTGGGCCACCAGTAGAACAGCGAGGCGAAGATGCCAAAGACGCTGCCGCCGAAGAGAACGTAGTGCAGGTGGGCGACGACGAAGTAGGTGTCGTGGACCTGCGTGTCCACTGGGATGGCCGCCAGCATCGGGCCGGTGATGCCGCCGATGAGGAACATGGACAGGAAGCCGAAAGCGAACAGCATCGGCGTGTCCATGCGGATCTGGCCGTGCCACAGGGTGGCAATCCAGTTGAAGAACTTGACGCCCGTCGGCACGGCGATGAGCATGGTCGCCAGCATGAAGAAGGTCTGGAGGGCGACGCTCACGTCCGTCGTGAACATGTGGTGCGCCCACACCAGGAAGCCGAGAACGCCGATGGCCGCCGACGACAGGGCGATGACGCGGTAGCCGAAGATAGGCTTGCGCGAAAAGACGGGCAGGATTTCGGAGATCACGCCGAACAGGGGCAAAATCATGATGTAGACGGCCGGGTGCGAGTAGAACCAGAAGACGTGCTGCCAGAGGACCACATCACCCAGGCCCGGCTTAAAGAACGTCGTCCCGAAGTTGCGGTCGGCCAGCAGCATCGCCAGCCCGCCCGCCAGCATGGGTGTGGCGAACAGGACGAGAATCTGCTGGGTGAGGGCGGCCCACACGAACAGCGGCATGCGCATCAGCTTCATGCCCGGCGCTCGCATGTTAAAGATGGTCACGACGAAGTTGACCGCGCCCATGGTGGACGAGATGCCCACAATCAGCAGGCCGACGGTCCAGAAGTCCATGCCCTTGCTGGGGCTGAACTGCGCCTCAGACAGCGGCGCGTAGCCTGTCCAGCCGCCGGCCGGCGCGTTGCCGCCGAGCCAACTCAGGTTGAGGATGATGCCCGAGAACAGGAACGTCCAGTAGCCCAGGGCGTTGATGCGGGGGAAAGCCATGTCCCGCGCGCCGATGAGCAGGGGCACGATGTAGTTGCCGATGCCCGCCAGCATCGGGATGACGAACAAGAAGATCATCGTCGTCCCGTGCATGGTAAACAGCTGGTTGTAGAGATTGGGCGAGAGCACCTGCCGCCCCGGCCAGGCCAGCTCGGTGCGGATGAGCAGGGCCATGATGCCGCCCAGGATAAAGAAGCCAAACGCCGTCGCCATGTACATGACACCCAGCCGCTTGTGGTCAACGGTGGTGATCCAACTCCAGACGCTGGTATCCTCCGCCAGAACCGGGCGAGCGGGCGCTCTAAAATCAGGCCAGACAGCCATGCTGCTCTCCTCTTACTTCAAGCTGGACAGGTAGGCGACCAGGGCGTCCAGGTCGGCGTCGGTTAACTGGGGGAACGCCGGCATCTTGATGCCGGACTTCACACCCGGCGCGTTGCGGATCCACGTGTGCAGGTTCTCCGGCGTGTTGGTCAGCGCGCCCGCGCCGATTTCCTGCCGGCCGCCGACGTTGCTCAGGTTCGGGCCAACCTTGCCCGCCGCCGTCGTGCCCTTGATAGTATGGCAGCTCACGCACAGGTTGCGCTCATCCAGGAAGACCTGCCGGCCTCGGTCAATGGCGAAGCCCGCCGCCTGCGGCTGGGCTGGCGCCGTGTTGCGCTTCACCCACTCGTCCCAACCGGCACGGTCCACGACCTTGACGCGCATGCGCATGATGGCGTGCTGCTCACCACAGTACTCGGCGCACTGCCCCTCGTATACGCCCGGCTGGGTGGCCTGGAACCAGGTGTTCAACTGCTTGACGCCTGGCCCGACCTGCCCCTCCTGGGCGAAGTTCACCGGGTTGGCGTCGGTCTTGCCCGCCAACTGGGGAATCCAGAAGGAGTGAATCACGTCATCCGACCAGATGCGCAGGTGAACCCGCTGGCCCACCGGCACCACGAGGTCGGCCGCCGTGATGATCTCATCGGCGATGGCGCCTTGCTTGGGGTAGCGGTACTCCCAGAACCACTGGTGCCCAATGACCTGGACCTCCAGGTCGTCCGTGCCGGCCTCGGCCGTATAGCGGGTCACGCCGAGCACCTGGACCGTCAGGTAGAGGATGACCAGCAGAACCATGAACGGCGCGATGGTCCAGGCCATCTCTAGCCGCGTGTGGCCGAAAATCTGGGGCGGCAGAGCGTCCGACCGACGGCGGAACCGGAACGCCGAGTAGAGAATCAGCCCCTGGACAAAGAGGTAAATAACCAGGGCGGTGAGGAAGATGCGCCAATACAGATTTGAAATGCTGTCAGCACTTGTTGACGCGGGAGAGAGCGGCGACGGCGACTGCGCGAAGGCGGCGGCCGGTAGCAGGCCGAAGCCCAGCGCCAGAACAGCCGTCAGCCAGAGGAACTGCCGTATCCGGGACAACAGCATGCGTCCTCCGAACTGGGGTGCGGTCGCGGGTGGTGCGTAGCGGCGGCTCAGAGCGTGCTTGTCAAGGCCGACGCCACTGGTAAAGATGAGAATGGTATTAAGGCCTAGCCTAACTATAACAGGCTTGCGGAGCAGTGTCAAGGTAGAACAAATGGGGTAGGGTCCAAAATCGGTCGCATTTGAAAAGACCCCGCTACACCAGGTGGAGATTTCACCACAATCGGGCGCTTCGGTTTGACAATCTCGCCCTGTCTAGGCTATCATGGAGCCTATCTGTGCCTGGCCTCGTCCCTGCCCCCAGACCGTTCGACGGAGACTGCAAGGAGACCGTTCGCATGGAACACGCTTCAGCCCACGCGGTAACGACCGAGAGCGAGGGCGGTTGGACCCTCGACATGCGCAAGCTCGGCATCTGGATTTTCCTCTCGTCCGAGAACATGCTCTTCATCGCCCTCATCGGCGCCTTCCTGGTCAACCTGGGCCGCGCCACCAGCGGCCCCTATCCAGGCAACGGGCACTTCACCCTCAACCTGCCGCTGACGGCCTTCAACACCTTCGTCCTGCTGACCAGTAGCTTCAGCATGGTCAAGGCCTACGATGCCATCATCCGCAACAACCAGGGCCGCTTCCGCCTGTGGCTGATGACCACCATCTTCTTCGGCGCGTTCTTCCTGGCCGTCCAGGGCGTCGAGTACTACAAGCTGGCGGTGGATGAGGGCCTGACGCCCACCGTCAACCAGTTCGGCACCACGTTCTACATCCTGACGGGCATCCACGGCGCGCACGTCCTCGTCGGCGTGCTGTGGCTGATTGGGGTGCTGCTCTTCTCCTACGGCGACCGCTTCAACGCCGAGAACGCCGTACCAGTTGACATGGCCGCCCTGTACTGGCACTTCGTGGACCTGGTCTGGGTCTTCATCTTTATGTTCGTCTACCTCGTCCCGCCGATTCTCCACCCGAACATCCACCCGTAGCCCGTGGTTGAGGTGCATCCGCTATGGCTCACATGGAACAGACCCACGCCCACCCTACGCCCAATTACCTGTCCGTCTTCTTCATCCTGCTGGTCATCACCCTGCTGGAGGTGGCTGTCACGCTGGAGCCGGTCCACGCCCTCCTGCCCTTCATCGTGGCGATCCAGATACCGGTGCTGCTGGTCCTGGCCCTCGCCAAGGCCGCCTATATCGTCCTCTACTACATGCACCTGCGCTACGACTCGCGCGTCTTCGCGGCGGTCTTCCTGCTCGGCATCTTCCTCGGCCTCCTGTTCACCGCCGCCGTCCTCCTGCGCTAGTTGTGTCTTCAGAAACGGGTAGAGACGCGACATGTCGCGTCTCTACCCGTTTCGTTATGCAGTCCTAACCACTAGGACGTTAACCTATCGGCCAAGTCCATACAATGATAACGGCTGTATATGCAAGGGCCTTTTTTCATCAAACGCAGGTTGAAGAGACGCGCTGCATGCACAATAGCCGTCAACTGCATGATTTCACGCACCGCTACTGAGCCTCGTACGACAAGGTTCACTTGATCTGGCCCACCTGGCTCGTAAAAGTGATCAGTTATGTCGAGGTCAGGGTATTGGCCCGAAAGCTCAGATAGCGACTCTCCAAAGGTTCTCTCCAGTGGTGAACGAGCAACGTGAAATGAGAAGTTGAGCTGATTCTCATACTCAAAGACTGTGAAGACCTCTTGCCAATTCACGTTGATTCTAGAGTAAATTTTGGCGCTTGGGTCCGGATAACTTGGCAAGCATGAACAACTCCAGAAGGATAATTCGCTCCGAAGGAATGCCGGAATGTTTGCCCAAACATAGTAACGAAGCGCCTCTATGGCTTCGTCCGCATAAGGAAGTGCCGTGAAGCTCTCGAATTTCCTGCTGTACTTCCCTCGTAACTCCGGTTGAATTACTCTACTGCCCTTAGCGTCAATATAATCCAGGTCTTCCAACCACCTGTCTTGTTCCTCTACTGGCATGATGAGGTCAAAGTCAGACTCCCCATGAGGGATACTTGTGAAGGTGATGTTTCGTAGGCGATAACCGTCTTGCTCTAGCCCCCAAATTAGCGCCCGTTCCTCATCATTCAGTTTGGCTCTAGGAACTCGCCGGAAAGATAACTTCTCGATATCACCATGCACTTTGCGGTGTTGGACAAAACGTCGTGTGACATCCAACGCTTGACCTGCATACATCTCACCATTCGTAAAATGGAGGATATAGAGGCCACATCGCTTGCGAGGCGGGAATAGGTCTGCAATCGAAGCACGTCCTTGAACATGGTAGAGCTTTGAGAAACCCTCAATCATTGATGAGGCCATCATTAACTCCATAGTTAGGGAAATAGGAACTCCTCCCCCGGAGATGCCTGTAGAGCATTTGTTCATGTAGTAAGCGTTGCCAAGTATACCACAACCCTGCATCTTATCCAAATTGGCATTTAATTGTCGCATTCTATACTGCCACAATGTTCGTCGAAATCACTTACTGAAATCTTGCATACTGCCCCCCTTTTTCGCTATAATACTTAGACCGGCTAAGCAATTGACGAGACAGGTCTCGTCCAGGGAAAGATAGGTCAGGGTGGCCCGCTCAAGACAAGTGGGCTACACTGACGACAAGTGACCCTAACAACCAGGGTTTGGACCACTCTCCCATCTTCACATCCTCGCTTTGAGAGCGGGGGAAGGCTGGGGGAGAATTTGTGTGCCCCGTGGCACAAGGATATCCGAGATGCACCATCGTATTCGCGCCCCATACCCCTTCCTCCTGTTGCTCCTGGCGCTGGCGCTTGGCGCGCTGGCCGCCTGCCAGGCCCGGCCTGAGACGGCGACGGCCCCGGCCCAGCCCAACGCCGCGACCACCCCGATTCCCACCCTCGCGCCCCTGCCCACGGTGGGTCTGCCTGCCGCCGGGTCGCCGGGAGCGAGCGGCGCGAGCGCCAACGTCGGCGGCCGCGCCTATGTGGGTGAAGTGCGTATCAAGCAGCAAGCCGGCCTGATGCCCAAAGCAGCCGGCCGCATTGTCGAACTCAAGGTGGACGTGGGCGACCGGGTGAAAGCGGGTGACGTGGTGGCCGTGATGGACCACACCCTCCAGGACGCCCAGTTGGCCCAGGCCAGGCTCCAACTCCAGGCGGCGCAGGCCAACCTGGCCGCCGCCCAGGCTCCGCCGCGCGACGTGGACCTGGCGCCAGCCGAGGCCGCCGTCCGCGCCGCTGAGGCCGGGCTGGCTCGGCTGCGCACCGCCGTCCGCCCGGCTGATGTCGCCCAGGCCCAGGCGGCCGTCCGCGCCGCCCAGGCCGGCCTGGAGAAGGTCAAGACCGGCGCGACGAATGAGGACCGCGAACAGGGTCGATTGCGCGTCGAGCAGGCCAAGAACCAGTTGCTCAGCCTCCAGGGCCAGCGCGACGCCGTGTGCGGCCAGCCCAAGGCCGACGACAAGGAACCGGCCAAGGGTCAGTGCAACTCGCTCCAGGGCCAGGTCCAGGCCGCCGAAGCGGCCGTCCAAATCGCGGAGCAGGCCTACCAGCGTGTCCAGAACGGCGCGACCGACCAGGACCTCGCCCTGTCCCAGGCCAGCCTCGACCAGGCACTGGCCGGGATGCAGCGCGTCCAGCAGGGGCCGTCGGCGGCTGAGATCGCCCAGGCCCAGGCCGCGATTGATCAGGCGCGAGCCGCCCTCGAACGCCAACGGGCCGGCGCCACGGCCGAAGCCATCGCCCTGGCGATGATTCAGGTCGAGGTCGCCAAGGCAGCCATCGAGGTCGCCCAACTCAACGTGGACGAGACTGTCCTCCGCGCCCCCTTCGACGGCGTCGTGTCGGCGCGGAGCGGGACGGTGGGCGCGTGGGCCAGCGCGGGCGGCGGCGCCAGCACGTCCGGCATAGTCACCCTCATCTCGGAGAC
This sequence comes from uncultured Anaerolineales bacterium, assembly GCA_964522005.1. Taxonomy (GTDB): domain Bacteria; phylum Chloroflexota; class Anaerolineae; order Epilineales; family JAHCIE01; genus JAHCIE01. The sequence goes on from CAZFUK010000073.1 coordinate 8,733, forward strand.
GACGGAAGTCACCTTCGATGTAGAGACCTCCCTGATTGGTCAGGTGGAAATGGGCGCGCCCGTGACCATCACCGTGGACGCCTACCCTGACCGAACGTTCAGCGGCAAGGTGACGCGCATCGCGCCGACCGCTGACACCAGCACGCGCACCTTCCGCGTCACGGTGGACCCGACCGACCCCGACCGCAAGCTGAAGCCAGGCATGTTTACGACGGTCAGCCTGGGAGGCAAGTAGCATGAAGATTGCCGATATCTCCATCAAGCAGCCGGTCTTCGTCACCATGCTCATGCTGCTGGCCGTGGTGCTGGGCTGGTTCTCGTTCTCGGCGCTGCCGGTGGACCTGCTGCCCGACATCTCGTTTCCCGCCGTCAGCGTGAGCGTGGCCCTGCCGGGCGCCGGGCCGCGCGAGATGGCCGAGCAGGTCGCCAAGCACATCGAAGACGGCATGGGCACGCTCCAGGGCGTGCGGACCATCACCTCGCGGTCAAGCGAGGGCCTCACGACCGTCACGGTTCAGTTCAACTTCGACCGGCGGGCCGACCAGGCCGCGCAGGATGTCCGCGACAAGATGGCCCAGATTCGGCCCATCCTGCCCCAGGACATCCGCGAGCCGGTCATCCAGAAGTTCGACCTGTCGGCCGCGCCCATCATGGCGATTGCCGTCGCCAGCAAGGACCCGAACCTGAGTTCGGACAAGTTGCGCCAGTTGCTTGAAGACGAAATCTCCCCCCGCTTGCAGCGTGTCGAGGGCGTGGCGGCGGCTGACGTATCCGGCGGCGCGGTGCGGCAGATCCAGGTCAACCTGAACCTCACCGACCTCCAGTCGCGTGGCCTGTCGCCCCAACAGATTATTCAAGCCATCCAGGCCGAGAACGTCACCGTCCCCATCGGCAAGATTACCCAGGGCAGCACCGACATCGCCCTGCGCGCCCCTGGCGAGTTCCGCTCGGTGGACGCCGTCGGCCAGGTCAACCTGAGTACGCGCGGCGGCCCGGTCGCCCTGAACGACATCGCCACGGTCCAGAGTGGGCTGGCCGATGTGACGACGCTGAGCCGCCTGAACGGTGAGAACACGCTGCGCATTGACATGCGCAAGCAGAGCGGCACCAACACCGTGCGCGTGGCCGACTCGGTCAAAGCGGAGTTGGCCCGCATCTTCGCGGGTCGGCCCGACCTGAGCTACGCCGTGGTCAGCGACGACTCGATCCAGGTGCGCGAGTCGGTCAACGACGCGCTGCTCGAACTGGTGCTGGGCGTCCTCACCGCCGTACTCGTCGTGTTCATCTTCTTCCGCGACCTGCGCAACACAGTCATCGCCGTCATCGGCTTGCCGGTCATCCTCATCGCCACCTTCGCCGCCATGCGCGCCTTCGGGCTGACCATCAACCTGATGACGCTGCTGGCCCTCACGTTGTGTGTCGGCCTGGTGATTGACGACGCCATCGTGGTGCGCGAGAACATCTTCCGCTTCATGGAGCGCGGCTACGACCCCAAGACCGCCGCGCTCAAGGCGACGAGTCAGGTCGCCCTGTCCGTCCTGGCGATGACGCTGACCATCGTCAGCGTGTTCGTGCCGGTGGCGCTCGTCACGGGCCTCGTCAGCGGCTTCTTCCGCCCCTTCGGCCTCACGGTCGCCTCGGCCATGCTCATCTCGTTGGTCGAAGCCTTCACCCTGGCGCCGATGCTGTCGGCCTACTTCTTCAAGCGCAAGGAAGGCGTCACGCCGCCCGCGGAGGACGCCGAGCACGAGGAGGCGGACGTCGAGCTGGGCCGCATGGACCGCTGGTACCAGGGCGTGCTGGGCTGGACCCTCCGCCACCGCTGGCTGACCGTGGGCATCAGCCTCTTGATTGTCGTCCTGACGCTGGCCTCCGCGCGCGGCTTGAAGGTGGCATTTGCCCCGTCCATTGACAGCGGCGCGTTCTACATCAGCATGCGCATGCCGTCCGGCAGCGCGCTGAGCGAGACGGACAAGATGGCGCGGGCCGTCGAAGGCTTGCTCCAGAGCGACCCGGCCGTGGAGACCGTGCTCACCACGGTGGGGGTGGCCGGCCAGTCCGAGCAAGCGCAAATGTTGGTGCGCCTCCACCACGTCGAGAAGACCCTGGACGTGCAGAAGCGGCTGCGCCCCGCCCTGGCGAACGTGCCGGGCATGGCGATGAGCACGCCCGGCTTTGGCGGCGCGGGCACTGATGTGAGCGGCCGCCCGGTCCAGATTCAGCTTCAGTCCACCGGCAGCCTGGACGACCTGACCAAGGCCGCCGAACAGGTCAAGGCGGCCATCAAGGACATCCCCGGCCTGACCGACGTGGACACCGACTACCAGCCGGGCCGGCCGGAGTTGCAGATCGTGGTCAACCGCCAGCGTGCCTCCGACCTGGGCGTGTCCACCGCGGTCGTCGGCGGCACCCTCCGCACGCTCATCAACGGCCAGAAGGCTTCGACCTACCGCGAGGGCGGCGACGAGTACGACATCGTGGTGCGGCTGCGCCCCGAAGACCGCCAGCGCGCCGCCGACATCCTGAACCTGTCGGTGCCCAGCACGCGCGGCGGCCTCGTGCCCCTGAGCATGGTGGCCGACCTGACCACCGGCTCGTCTCCGACGCGCATCACGCGCCAGGACCGCCTGTTCCAGGTCGCGGTGGGCGGCAACAACTTCGACCGCAACCTGAACGACATCACCGCCGAGGTGCGCAACCGGCTCCAGCAGGTGCAGTTACCCGCCGGCGTCTCCGCCACCTTCGGCGGCCAGCAGCAGCAGCAGACCGAGGGCTTCAACACGCTGTTCCAGGCCATGTTCTTGTCGCTCATCTTCATCTACATGGTGCTGGCGTCGCAGTTCGGGTCGTTCCTCCAGCCGTTCGTCATCATGCTCGCCATCCCGCTAAGCTTCATCGGCGCGTTCCTGGGTCTGCGGATCATGAACATGCCGCTCGACATCCTGGGCCTGGTGGGCATGATTCTGCTCATCGGTCTGGCGACCAAGAACTCGATTCTGCTGATTGACTTCACCAACCGACTGCGGCGCGTCGGTATCGGGCGTGACCGGGCGCTACTCACCGCGGCCCCGGCCCGCTTGCGCCCCATCCTGATGACGACGCTGTCCATCATGCTCGGCTCGCTGCCCGTCGCCATCGGTATCGGCCAGGGCAGCGAGTTCCGCCGCCCCCTCGCCATCGTCACCATCGGCGGCTTGCTGACCGCGACGCTGCTGACCCTGTTGCTGGTGCCCACGGCCTACAGCCTGCTCGACTCGGGCATCAGCGGCGGCAAGCGGCTGCTGGCCTGGCGGCCCTGGCGCCGCGCCGCGCCCCAGGCACCCCAACCCGCCCCCACCGCGCGCTCGACGGCGCAGGGGTTGGACTAACGAGCTACCGTGCCGTAGAGACGCGTTATATCGCGTCTCTACGGCTCGGTAAGCAATTCTTTTCTAAAGGATGCGGTTGCCAGCCGTAACTTTTCGCCTGCCGAGAGCGTTGTGAATGGCTGAATACGCCTAACGGATGATTGACACCGCTGGGCATCTGTGGTAAGCTAGGGGCCACAGGAGACGACGATGAGCCAGACGTGGCGTGGGGCCTATTACTTTAGCTTTAGCGGCTTTTACTTATGGAAGCCGCTATTTGCCATGCCCCCCGCCCGACCAGCCTAGGCCGTCCGCGCACACGAAGGACACCACAGCGAGGGGCAACCAGACTCACGCACTTTATGTTATGACTCAAGATTGGTGACTGAAGATTGAAGGCTGAAGGCTGACGGCTGAGGGCTGACGGCTGAGGGCTGACGGCTGACGGCATGAGTGGGGGGAAGGAGGGCCTATGGCCGACCATGAAGGGGAGTGGCGCAAAGAGGACGGAGGACGGAGGACGGAGGACGGAGGAGGAGTCAGACCTACAGACCCGACTTCGTTCCCGGTCTGTCGCGGGGTGCGGGGGGCGACGACGGCCAGTGCCAACACCCGCGAGGCCATCCTGGAAGCGACGGCGGACCTGGTACAGCGCCTCGTCGCGGCCAACGACATCCAGACCGAGGACATCGCCAGCGTGATGTTCTCGACTACGCCGGACCTCACCGCTGAGTTCCCCGCCGTGGTGCGGATGCAGATCGGGTGGCAGGACGTGGCGCTGGAGTGTTACCAGGAGATGGGTGTGCCCGGCGGGCTGCAGAGGTGCATCCGCGTCCTGATTCACTGGAATACGCGGCGTTCGATGCGGGAGATTGTCCATGTCTACGTTCGTGGCGCGGAGGGCCTGCGCCCGGACCGAGTGCGGGGAAGTTAAAATTACCCACCTCTGTCATGCTGAGCGAAGCGAAGCATCTCGTGTTGGCAAGCGAGACCCTTCGCTTCGCTCAGGGTGACAGGTAAGAGAACAGTAGCGAAGAGAGGAGCAAGCTATGGTCATCGTCATGCGGCAGGGCGCGACGAAGCGCGAAGTGGGAGCCGTCCTGGCTCACATCGAAGAGTTAGGCTATCGAGCGCACATCTCCCAGGGGGTGGAGCGCACTATCATCGGCGTCATCGGCGACGAGCGGCCCCTGGACCCCACGGCCTGGGAGATTCTAGAGGGCGTCGAGAACGTCGTCCGCATTCTCAAGCCCTACAAGCTCGCCAGCCGCGAGTTCCACCCCGACAATACGGTCATTACGCTCAACGGGGTGAGTATCGGCGGGGATGAGATCGCGGTGATGGCGGGGCCGTGCTCGGTCGAAAGCCGCGAGCAAATTATGGACATCGCGCACGCGGTACGAGCCGCTGGGGCGACGATGCTGCGGGGAGGAGCCTTCAAACCGCGCACGTCGCCCTACGCTTTTCAGGGCATGGGCGAGGCCGGGCTGAAGCTGCTGCGCGAGGCAGCCGACGCGGCGGGGATGCTCGTCGTCACCGAGGTCATGGCCCCCGCCGAGGTGCCCTTGGTCGCCCAGTACGCCGACATCTTCCAGATCGGCACGCGCAACATGCAGAACTACTCCCTGCTGCACGCCGTGGGCGAGGCGCACCGCCCGGTCCTCCTCAAGCGCGGCATGTCCTCGACCATCGAGGAACTCCTGATGGCCGCCGAGTACATCCTGTCCCACGGCAACTACCGCGTCATGCTCTGCGAGCGCGGCATCCGCACCTTCGAGACCTACACCCGCAACACGCTGGACATCAACGCGGTGCCGGCCCTCAAGTCGCTCACCCACCTGCCCGTGATTGTGGACC
>CAZFUK010000074.1:0-13903 GCA_964522005.1 uncultured Anaerolineales bacterium
GCCGTCATCAACAACTACGAGGTCGAGTGGGCGAAGGCGTATGGCGTGCGCGAGCAGGGCAAGCCGGACCCCGTGACGACCGAGACGCTGTTCCAGACGGCGTCCATTGGCAAGCCGCTGACGGCCCTGGCCGCGCTGCGGCTGGTGCAGGCGGGCAAACTCGACCTGGACGGCGATGTCAACGCCAAACTCATCTCGTGGAAGATTCCCGACAGCCCGTATACCCGCGACACCGGCATCACGTTGCGCCGCCTGCTCAGCCACACAGCGGCCATGCGCGTCAGCGGCTTTCGGGGCTACTTCCAGGGCGAACCGGTCCCGACCCTGCCGCAAATCCTCAACGGCCAGCCGCCCGCCAACTCGCTCGCCATCGTCGTCGAAGGCACGCCGGGCCGCGAGTATGCCTACTCCGGCGGCGGCTATGTGGTGATTCAGCAACTCCTGATGGACATCACGGGCCAGAGCTACCCCGACCTGATGCGCGACCTGGTGTTCAAGCCGACCGGCATGACCCACACCCTCTACTTACCGCCCGATGAGCAGTTGCGTCCACTGGCTGCGTCGGGGCACACGGCCAAGGGCGTGCCGCTACGCGGCGGCTGGGTGATCCATCCGGAGATGGGGCCGGCCGGCGGCTGGTCCACCCCCACCGACCTGGCGCACTTCGCCATCGCCCTGGCGCGGGCGTGGCAGGGCGCGCCAGACGCCGTGCTGTCGGTGGGCCTGGCGCAGGAGATGGTCACGACGCAGGTGGAGCATCCGACGATTGGGCAGTGGGGGTTGGGGGTGCAGGTGGGTGGCGAGGGAGTGGGCCGCTACTTCAGCCACGGCGGCGGCAACCAGGGCTTCCGCGCCCGGCTGCTCATGCTGCCCGCCACGGGCCAGGGCCTCATCGTCATGACCAACGCCGACTCAGGCGGCGAACTCCAGCAGGAAACGATCCTGAGCGTCGCCCGCGAGTACGGCTGGCCCGGCTTCGGCAACTAAGGCGAAGAGAAATGGACATGATTCACAAGATTTACATGATGAATCCGATAAATCATGTTAATCCTGTAAATCATGTCAAGGATTCTCCCCGTGAGGGGAGTTGCTGGCTCAACTGGGCGGTGACCGCGTCCACTTGCTCCTGAATGTCGTCGTCGTAGCGGCTGGTGGTGACGCGCCGCCAGAGCCAGTCGCGGAACCAGAGCAGGGGCTGCCCCAGGGTGCGGTTGAGAATCTCGATGAGCAGCCAGCCGCCCGCCGTACAGGTCAGCGCCTGGTAGAGGGTGAGGGGGTAGTAGCCGCGCACCAGGCCCAGGATGACCAGGAAGCTCCACAGCCGCAGGCTCCAGCCCAGCGCCGGACCGAGGTAGGGCATGAGGACGAGGAAGCCGAGGGTGAGCGGCGCGCTGCCCAGGCAGACCAGGCGCAGGACCAGGCCGAGCGGGGCCTGGATGCCGTAGAACCAGCGAGCCACCAGCCACAGGCTGACCGACCAGATCGCCAGGTCCAGGGCGAAGATGAGGCCGTTCAGCGCCAGGCTGAGGACGAAGCGGCCCGGCGAGACGCGGTTCGCCAGCAAGACCGCGCTCTGGCCCAGGAGTTGGGAGACGCCGGCCAGGGCTGCCACGCCGAAGGTAAGCCAGTTGGCGTGGGGCAGCCCCTGGACATAGGCCAGCAGGTCGGGCTGGACGCGCAGGGCGTGGACGATGACATCCCACAGGTGAACCAGGAACTCGGTCATACATCCTCATCCGGCCGCACGGTCTGCCACATGTCGTTGACCAGGACAAACTGGTAGCCCGCGTCCTGGAGGCGGGGCAGAATCTCGTCGGCCAGGCGCGCCACGGGCGGCCCGGGCAGGCTCTCGTGCAGCACCAGGAGCGCGCCGGGGTGGACCTGCTCGACCACCTCCCGCACGGTCTGCCGCGCCGACTGCCGCCAGTGCAGGGGAACGACGCTCCACATGACCGGCCGATAGCCCCAGCCGAGAATGGCCTTGAGCGTGCCGGGTGTGAACACGCCGTAGGGCGGTCGCACGTCGCGGAACTGGGCCGCCGGTTGCCCGGTCGCCTCGGCCAGGGCGGCCTGGGTCTGCGCCAGGCTGTGGGCCAGGCGCGGGGCGGGCTGGAGCGGGAAGGCACGGTGGTGGTAGCCGTGGAGACCCTGCTGGTGGCCAGCCTGGGCGGCCGCCCGCACCAGGTCGGGGTAGCGGCGCGCCCGCTCGCCAATCAGGAAGAAGGTGGCGGCCACGCCGTGGCGGTCGAGGACGCGCAGCAGGGGTTCGGTGTCGGCCGGGTCGGGGCCGTCGTCAAAGGTCAGCGCGACGACCGGGTAACGGGTATCCCCCATCCACAGGGCGTCGGGGAAGCGTCGGCGCAAGACGCGGTGCATCTGGCCGACGACGGGGGTCAGGCTAAGCGCGGGGCGCGAGACCTTCAACATACTCTCCTATCACGGCTACCGTCTTCTCGACATGACTCTGGCCGTTGGGCAGGCGCGACGAGCGGCTGAAGTAGTCGCCCTGAGCCATGTGCCGCACCGGGCCAACATCCACCACAGTTAGCTTGCCCCGCGCCAGCGCCCGGTTCCAGGCAGACCGGTTGAAGACCCGCCAGCGACCCGGGTAGAGCCAGGCTCCGACGTGCTGGACAGGGTCGCGGGAGCCGGACACCTGGAGTACATGCTCGACGGCCAGGATGCCGGGGTCGTCGGTCAGCACGCCGCCAATGGACACCAGCCAGACCGGGGCGCGGAGCAGCCGCTTGAGCACGGGCGTCGCGCCGACGGCGATCTGGGCCGCGCCGCTCAGCCCCATGAGCACGACCGGCTGGCGGTCGCCCAGGCGGTAGCCGTGGCGGACCAGGGCCAGGGCAATCTCCCGCGCCACGCCGAAGTTGAACAGCGGGCCGTAGCGGCGGTCGGCGGAGATGGCGACCTGGAACAGGTTGCGCACGCTGATGATGAGCACCAGCAGGGTGACGCCGCTGGCCTCCATCAGGCGGTGAACCAGCCGCCAGAAGGGCGCCAGGTAGCGGCGGCCGGGCAGTGGGTCATTGGTAGGCGAGTAGGGGTAGATGTCGCGCACGATGACCGCGCCCGGCAGCCGGCGCTGGAGCAGGTCGAGGAAGTTTAGCTCTTTCTCGATGAGCAGCTTGGGGCCAAACGAGCCGATGCCGCTCAGGTAGACGAGGTAGTAGCGCGTGGCGGCCGTCGCTCGCTCCGAGGGCGGCGCGGGCGGGGCGTCGGGCGCGGCGACCGGGCCAGGCCAGCGGCGGTCCCACCCGGCCCACCAGCCCAGCGTCTCGAAGGGCGAGAGCAGCGCGGACAGGAGGACCAGGAGCAGGACCACGCCCGCCAGCAGCGCGACATCGGTCAAGAAATGCGGCATGCAGGGAATTGTACGCTTGTTAGGGGCGATGGGCAACAGAGCGCGGCCCAGTCTCGGCGGGAGACTGGGCCGCGTCGCGGGTCAGGGAACCGGCGGCAGGGAGCGGGTGGGCCGCCCTATCTCCTGGTACAGCGAGGGGCCGCCCTGGTGGGGGGGCTGCCCGGTCACGGCAGCGTCACCGACGTCGGTGACCAGCGTGCCCCCGTCCTTATTGGCTGTGGCGTATTCGAGCCTGAGATAGGGGCGGTAGGGTAGCTCGTCTTCGCGCGTGCCGAACCCCATCCACGCGCTGTCGTCGCCCGACGTCTCCGGCCCGCGCAGCATGAGGCCGTAGTTGGGCTGCGCCCCGCTGCGCCAGGCCCGCACCAGGGCCGTGATGTCGAGGTTATAGCGGCTGTACTGCGAGGTCGGGATGGCGAGCGAGGCGACTTGTTCCCCGAAGCTCGGCTGAGTGTTCCAGGTGAGGCCGCTCTCCGTCCACCCGGACGTCACGCGGTGGACGGTCAGGGTGCGCGTGCGGTTCGGGTAGTCGTAGCGCTCGACCAGGTACAGCGACAACTCGGCGCGGCTGATGACAGCGTCGGCGGGGATGGAGGACAGGTCGAAGCCGACCAAGGCTCTCACAATCCCAAACGGAACGTCGTCATCGTAGCCCGCGATCATGTCTATGGTCGAGCCGGTGTTGCGGGTCGGCTGCTGCTCCAGCACCGTGGCATCGGCGGCGGAGTACAGGCGGATGTTGTCACGGACGAGGACCTGGGTGATGCTCGGGTCGCTGCACGTGAACGCGCTGCACGCCTGGACGCGGTAGTACCAGCGACCCCGCCCCGTCTTGGTGACGGTGACGGAGGTGACGCCCCGGTAGGCCGTGCGCACGGCGTTGGTGAAGGCCGGGTCCGTCGCCTCCGTCAGGATGTAGACGGTCTCCGGGCCGTAGTGCATCCAACTGATGTCATACTGATCCCCGCCGCGCTGGACAATCGGGTTCAGGTTGGGCAGGATGGGCGGCGCCGGGCGGTTGTGAATGCTGGGCGCGAACAGCCGGTAGGCCGACGGCGGGCTGAGTGTGGGACTGGGAACGGGCGTGGCGGCGGGGCCAGGGCGAATCAGGTCGGCGGCCGCCTTCACGTTTAGCTTGCCGTAGCCCCAGCGGTTGTTCGGCACGCTGCCCATGTTCGGCTCGCGCCGCGTCGTCTGCGTCAGGAGGGTCTTCAGTTGCGCGGCGTCCAGGTTGGGGTTCAGCGCTTGCAGCAGAGCGACCGCGCCCGTCACATGCGGCGTCGCCATGGACGTGCCGCGGAGGACACCGTGCTGGCCGTCGTTGCACAGGTCGGCCGGTACCTCGTAAACCGAGTCGAAGCCGCCCACGCTGGCCTGGGCCGAGGCCGTGGAACACACCAGTTCACCCGGCGCGGCCAGGTCCGGCTTGCCGCGTCCGTCCCGCGTGGGGCCGTCGCTGGAGAACAGGCTGATGTTGCCCGTCACCGCCGACGTGGAGTGCGCGGTACCGCCCGCGTCGGTCCAGCTATTGCGGGTGACATACGAGCCGACGGTGATGGCCTGGCGGGCGCTGCCCGGCATCGCCACGCGCATGCGGCTGTCCGGCGCCACCCAGCCCAACCCCCGCGCGCTGGTGACGCCCAGCCACGCATCGTAGTGCCCCTGCGTGACCTCCGCGCCGTGGAGAAGGATGTCCCAGTGGCCGGACGCATACGTCAGCGCGATGACGAAGATGTTCTTGTCGTTGTTGTGGGGATCGTTGGCGTAGTGGTCAATGCAGACGATCCAGTTGTAGTCATCATAACACTGGCTCACCTCAGGGCCAACAGGCACGGGGTCGCGGGTGGTGCCGCCGGGGGTGCGGAAACCAAGGCTGAATGTGTCACTGCCCGAGTACCAGATGTCGGCGGCGAAGAGCGCGGGGCCGCGCGGGATGTTGATGGCGAGGGTGGCCGTGCCACCGGGGGAGACTTTGCCGGAGGCATGGATGTCGTCGTCGCCGTTGTTCCCCGCCGCGACCACGATGGCCTTGCCGGGCTTGCCCGGTCCTGTCAGCGTATCCACCGTCAGCTCTTCGAGCGAGGAGCCGTCGTGGGGGCCGACATGACCGCCCAGGCTCATGTTGATCACATACGGGCGGCCGAGCACCTCCGCCTGGTGATCAACCCAGGCCATGGCATTGACGAGTTGCGCCGACCCGAAACCGCCGGTAAAGTCAGTGGCGCCCCGCACGATGATCAGGTCGGCGCCGGGCGCCATGCCCCGGTACACACCGCTGGGCTGTCCGTTGCCTGTGCCGCGCCCGTTGCCGGCCGCGATGCCGGCGACGTGGGTGCCGTGTCCGACGTAGTCGGTCATGCGGGTCTGGCGGTTGATGTGAAGGCCCCAGAAGTTAAGCGTTCCCTCGTCGCCGCCCACGGTATCGGCTACACGCAGTGTCCATTCGCCCTGGGCGCTTTGCCCGTTGCACGCCGTCACCTGGAACGTGCGCAGGATATCCTCGTTGCTGCCGCCCGCGTGATTGTGGAGCGTGGCGACCGTGCCTGACGGGCAGCGCAGGGTGATACTCAAGTCGCCGATCCAGGTGTGGTACAGGGACAGGTCCACCGAGACCGAGGTGATCGTCACTGCCTGGTCTACCCGCACCGAGGAGTTGATGCCTATGGTGTCTTCATCGGGGATGTCAATCGGCTCGCCCGTCATGCGGGCGAACACCCCCCCGCCGTGCAGGTCGGCGTTGAGCATGTCTTCGGTGTAGACTGTGCCGCCATACACCTCGCCGTCTATCTCGCCATCGCTGTCAGTATCGCCTGGATTCGACAGGTCGAGCATGGCTTTGATGCGCGTCGTGCCATCCGGCCTGATGAAGTCAGGGTGGAAGGGGTCAATGCCCGAGTCGATGATGGCGACCAGCGCCCCTTCCCCTGTCGTATGCTGCGTGTTCCAGACCAGCGGCGCGCCCGTCTCCGGCACGCTGAGGTCCACCGAGGGCTTCAGCCGCTGGCTGGCCTGGACGGCCACGACGGCGGGCCGGCCCGCCACTTCGAGCAGACGGGCGAAGGGGACGTAGGCGGTCGCCACCTCGCCAATCCTCGCCCCGACCTTGATGCCTAGCTCCGCCACCGACTTGGCCTCGTCGCGGGTCCTCAGCAGAACGTAGGCTCCCGGCTGGCTGCCCTCCCATTTGACGTCCAACGACTGTTTGAGCTGCTTGGCGGCGCTTTCCCAGAGGGCCAGCCGGGTCTTGGCCTCGGCGTCCTGTCCGGCTTTGGCGCGTAGCTCAACCAGCCGCTCGTGCATGGCGAGCGACGTGCGCAAGGACGCATCGAGCTTGGCGCGCGGATCGCTCGTCGCGTACACGAGCCGACTCTGTCCGCTGGCGACCAGGCAAGCGAGACACAGACCTACCAGGACGACAGCGCCCCATCGCTGTTTGGTCATATAGCTCTCCTTTGAAACTCAGACCGATGACGTGGACAAGGGGCTTCGCAAAGCCTGTCAATTGACTAATCGGGCGAACCTGCCTACTATTAATAAACCCCTGGCAAGCCCGAATTGTGCAGACCGACAGGCGATTTTTGTGATTACTTTTATGAAATCGGCGATGGCCGACGGCGGCGAAGCGGGCGGCCAGCCCTGGCTTTGACCCGCGTTCAGCGTCGGCTATAATTGTCGGCTATCATTGAGGCAACAGGGTCGAGAGGGAGTAGACTATGGCCACGGTGCGGGAGATTGTAACGGTTGAGTCGGGCAACCCGGTCCTACGGGAGAAGGCCCGCAAGGTTCAGAAGATTGACGCCACCCTGCAAACGCTAATTGACGATATGGTGGCGACCATGCGAGAGGCGCCGGGTGTCGGCCTGGCCGCGCCGCAAGTGGGCGTCCCGCTGCGGGTCATTGTGGTGGAAGCCCCCCTCGACGAGGACGACCCTCAGAGCGGCAAGGTCTACGCCGTGATTAACCCTGAGATTGTCAAGACGTCGCCGGAGATGGAGGAGGGCGAGGAAGGCTGCCTGTCCATCCCCAACTGGCAGGGGAGCGTGAACCGCCATGTGTGGGTCGTGGTCAAGGGGGTGGACCGCCAGGGCCGCGAGTTCCGTATCCGCGCCCGCGACTATGTGGCGCGCATCTTCCAGCACGAGATTGACCACCTGGACGGCGTCTTGTTCACCGACCGGATCCAGGACCGCGAGAAGGTCTGGAGGATTGGCGAGCGCAGCCGCCGCCAGTCGTTCACGGACGCCGTCGCCGACGAGACCGTCGTCGGCTAGACCCAGGCCCCGCACCAATTCAAACGCCCCCGCTAGAACTTCGCTAGCAGGGGCGTTAATCATGTTAATCTTGTAAATCATGTCAAGAATTCTTAAGGCAGTTGCGCGGCGCTGGCGATGAGCTGGGCATAGACGCGCGCGCCGGCCGCCGGGAGGTGGAAGCCGTCGGCGGCGAAGAGGCCCCACTGACCGAAGCTGGCCGCGCGCCAGTCCACCAGCACCGCGTTGGGGTACTGGTCCACGGCGTTGGCGAGCATGAAGTTGTTGGCCCCCTCCCAGGCACGCGGCACTTTGACCGTCACAAACACTACCCTGGGCGTGTCGGCCAGAATCCCCATGATCTCATCCAACTGACGGCGGGTGAAGACGCCGTTAGTCCCCGTGTGGATCACCACCACGTCGCCCAGGCGTCCGCTGGCCTGCCGCGCGCGGAGGACGCCGGCGACCTGGTTCGCCTGGCGGCCCACGACGGCGTCTACATCCAGGTGCGGAATCGCCGCGTAGAGGGCGCGCGACGCGCCGAGCATGACCGAGTCACCGATGGCGGTGACCTGGACGGCCGTCGGCGGCGCGGTCCAGGCGACAGTGGTGATGGCGGCGGGGGGCGCGGGGGTTGGCCCTTCGGCCACGGCAATGGTCTCGGTCGGGATGTTGAGCGTCAGGTAGACGGACATGACCCAGCCTTCGTCGCCGTCGCGGGTGCGGACCATGTACCACTCGCCGCTCTCCGTCTGCTCCAGGACGGTCAGCCACGCGCCCGGCGGCAGGAGGCGCCGCACCTCAAAGCCCTTGCTGGGGCCGGCGCGCAGGTTGAGGTTGACGCGCGAGACGGCGTCCGGGGTGTCGGGGACCGGCTCGGTATCCCAGGCCAGGGCCACGGCAGGCGCGGCGGGCGGGAGCGAGCGGGCATTCGCCGCAGGGGCAGCCAACCCCAGGAGGACGAAGAGCAGGAGGCCCATGGCCCAGCGACGGTAGCGTATAGAGCCACGGGTAGACAAGTCGAGCGGCGCGTGTTTGAACATGACGGTTAGCAGATAGGTAGCTGGATTGTCACGGGGTGGATTGCAGCCAAGTAGGCGTAGCCGAATGCGCGGAAGGATAGCATGGAGTACTAAATCGTGCAACTTAGGTGGAATCGTTAACGAAACTCCATACTCCGTGAACGACTCGCTACTGCACAGCCGCAAAAATGCCGTATACTGGGGACCATAGAAACAGCGCAACGAGAGACAAAAAGTCTCTCGGATTTCCTCAGGAGGGAAATTCAAAATGGCCGCGAACGTTGTCACCCGCAAGAATACTGTCATTCAAGACCCGCCCATTGCCCGCTTCCTGTTCTCCGACACCCGCATGGCCGCCTTCTGGCTGATCGTCCGCGTCTGGCTCGGCCTCCAGTGGATCGAGGCTGGCGAGCACAAGATCAGTGACCCGGCCTGGGTCCAGACCGGTGAGGCGCTCAAGAAGTACTGGATGAACGCCGTCGCCATCCCCGCCCCGCCCGCTCGGCCCGCCATCTCCTTCGACTGGTATCGCAGCTTCCTGCAGTTCCTGCTCGACACCCAGTCCTACACCTGGTTTGCCAAGCTCGTGGCGTTCGGTGAAGTGCTGATCGGCATCGGCCTGATCGTGGGCGCGTTTGTGGGCATCGCCGCCTTCTTCGGCGCGCTGCTGAACTGGAACTTCATCATGGCCGGCTCCGCGAGCACGAACGGCTTCCTGCTCATCCTGGCGGTGGGTGTGATGCTGGCCTGGAAGGTCGCTGGTTACTTCGGCGCCGACTACGTCCTGCTCCGCTGGCTCGGCACCCCCTGGCAGGGCCTGGCCGTCCAGTACGAGGGTCGAGAAGTCCAGACCAACGCGACGCCTGCGAAGTAAGCGACGCGACAAATCTAAACCGAAAAACAGAGGGGCGAAGCTGATTAGCTTCGCCCCTCTTGCTTGTTCAGAGGAATGGGGCAGACCTGACAGGTTTTCAAAACCTGTCAGGTCTCGCTCGGGAACACCTCCGCCAGGTAGGCGTCGAGCAGCTCCGTCTCGTAGACCAGGTCGAGGACGGTGTAGCGGCGGCGGATGGTGCGGGCCAAGGCATAGCTCTCTCTGAGCCGGGAACGGCTGATGCCAATGGCCGCCGAGTCGGTGGGGCAGCCGGCCGCCGCGAGGAGGGAGGCAAGCTGCTCCCTCGGCATGAGTTGCTCCCGCAGCCGCTCCCGAAGAGTGGGCCAGCGCCCCTGGAGCCGAGTCAGGCGGTCGCGTAACTCATCGGCGGTGATGTACTTGGCGAGGCTTTCCTCGACCGCGTTGTCGGCCAGCGCCGGCCGATCGTGGGCCTGCCGCACGCTCCGCTCGACCTCGGCCCGCGACGGCCAGCCACGCACCAGCGCCTCCAGGTCCAACTTCGTCAGGTCACGCGCCAGGAGCCACTCGTACAGGTCGCTCGCGGCCAGTGTGCCAATGCCTACTTTGATGCCGTGGGGGATGACCGCCTCGCCGTGGCCGAGCGCCTGCATCTCCCACAGGTGGCTGAAGCGGTGCTCGCTGCCCGACGCGGGCCGCGACGATTGGCTCAGTTGCATGGCGATGCCCGTCAGCATCAGCCCCTCGAAGAGATTCCCGACTGCCTGGCGGTCGCCGCGCGGCAACCCTTCAGGGTGGGCGGTCCAGGCACGCAGCTTGTCCTGGACCAGCGACCAACTGCGCCAGTCCAGCGGCTCGATGTCGAGGCTGTCGGCCAGCAGCCAATCCGCGCCTGCTGTCACCTTGCCGAGCAGGTCGCCGTAGCCCGCCGCGTTCATGGCGGGCGGCGCCTGGGCGAGGATGTCCAGGTCGGCCAGCACGACGCGTGGCGCCGGGCAGGCCATCGTCTGCTTGAAGCCGTCCTGGGTGATGGCCGCGCCGAAGGCGGTATAGCCATCCATCGAGGCGGCGGTGGCGACGACCATGTAGGGGCGGCCAAGGCGGTGCGCCGCCAGCTTGGTCAGGTCGTTGAGGGTGCCGGAGCCGACGGCGACCGGAACGGCATCCGTCTCGCGCAGCCGATCTTCGAGGGTCAGGACGTTGGCGAAGTCGGCGTAGAGCGTGGGCGCGCCGGGGAAGACAACGGGTGTTTCGACCACGCCCCCCGCCGCCGTCAGGCGCTCGTGGACCGCCCGGCCGGCGACCTCAAAGGTGATCTCGTCGGCCACGACGACGGCTGCCCCACGGCCAAAGCCCTCCTCGAAGGCTGCGGCGACCGAGGCCAGCGCCCCCGCCTCGATGACCAGGTGGCGCGTGTCGCTCGCGTCACGTAGGGCCGCCTGAACGCGCTCGGTGTCCATGCGCCTTATAGCCCCTTCGCCAGGTGATAGTACAGGTCGTTCCAGCGCAGCTCTTTCTTGAAGGCGGGCAGGCGCGTGTCCCTGTCAATCAGCAGGAACTCCATGCCCGCCATCTCCGCGAAGTCGGCCAGGTGCTCGGCGGTCAGCGCCAGGCTGAAGCCCGTGTGGTGCGCGCCACCGGCGTAAATCCAGGCCGCCGCCGCCGTTTTGAGATCCGGCTGGGGGGTCCACACCGCGCGGGCGACGGGCAGGCGGGGCAGGGCTTCGTCGGCCGGGACCACATCCACCTGGTTGACGACCATGCGCAGCCGGGCGCCCATTTCGACAATCGAGGCGTTGACGGCCGGGCCGGTCCGCGAGTCGAAGACGAGGCGCACCGGGTCGGCCTTGCCGCCGATGCCGAGCGGGTGGACTTCGAGGGAGGGTTGGGCCGCCGCGATGGTGGGGCAGATTTCGAGCATGTGCGCGCCGAGCACTTTGGCCCCGCTCCGGTTCAGATGATAGGTATAGTCCTCCATGAAGGAGGTTCCGCCGTCCAGCCCGGCGGCCATGACCTTCATGGCTCGCACCAGCGCCGCCGTCTTCCAGTCGCCCTCGGCCGCGAAGCCGTAGCCCTCGGCCATGAGCCGCTGCGGCCCCAGGCCGGGCAACTGCGCCAGGCCGTGCAGGTCCTCGAACGTCGTGGTGAAGCCCTTGAACCCGCCCTCTTCGAGGAAGCGGCGTAGCCCGGCTTCGATGCGCGCACCGTCGCGCAGGGCGGCGTGCTGGCTCTCGCCCGGCCGGAGCGTCGAAGCCACGACGTACTGGTCCCGGTACTCCTGAACCAGACGATCCACCTCGGCGTCCGACACCTGGTTGACCACGCGCACCAGGTCGCCTACCCCGTAGCCGTTGACGCTGTAGCCCAGGCGCATCTGCGCCGCCACCTTGTCGCCCTCGGTGACGGCCACCTCGCGCATGTTGTCGCCAAAGCGGGCGAAGCGGCCGCCCTGGGCGTCGTGCCAGGCGCAGGCCGCCCGCGCCCAGACGCCGAGGCTCGCCTGCACGTCGTCGTCCTCCCAGTGGCCGACGACGACCTTCCGCTCCAGCCGCATGCGGCTGCCGATGAAGCCGAACTCGCGGTCGCCGTGGGCCGACTGGTTCAGGTTCATGAAGTCCATGTCAATGCTGGCCCAGGGGATGTCGCGGTTGAACTGGGTGTGCAGGTGGACGAAGGGCTTCTGGAGGGTGCGCAGCCCGGCGATCCACATCTTGGCGGGCGAGAAGGTATGCATCCAGGTGATGAGGCCGACGCAGGCGCGAGCGGCGTTGGCCTCCAGGCACAACTGGTGGATCGCGTCGGGCGTGGTCAGGACGGGCTTGAAGACGACGCTGACCGGGATGGCGGCCGCCTCCTCCAGCGCGCGGGCGATGTGCCGCGAGTGCTCGGCTACCTGCTCCAGTGTCTCCGGGCCGTACAGGTGCTGGCTGCCGGTGACAAACCAGACCTCAAACTGCTTCAGATTGATCACTGTCGTCCTCGCTTATTTTTGGCCGTAGACGTGGGTGTAGCGGTGGTGGAGGGCGGCCACGGCGTCGGGGGGAATCTCGTCCGGCTGGCCCAGTTGGAGCGCGAGCCACACGGTGCGCGCCACGTCCTCGACCATCACGGCGGCCTTGACGGCGGCGGCCGCCGAGGGGCCGACGGTGAAGACGCCGTGGTTCTTGAGCAGGACCGCGGGCGACGCGCCGATGTGCTCGACCACCTGCCGCCCAATCTCCTCGCCGCCAATGAGGGCGAAGCCCGCGCACGGGATCGGCCCGCCGAACTCGTCGGCGATGGCCGTCAGGTAGACGGGAATGGGGCGGCCAAGGGCGGCGAACGCCGTGGCATAGGCCGAGTGGGTGTGGACGACGCCGTTCACGTCGGGCCGCTGGCGGTAGATATAGAGGTGGCTGGCCGTGTCGGAGGAGGGGTTGAGGACGCCGTCCACGACCTCGCCGTCCAGGGTCAGCACGACGTGGTCTTCGGGCCGCAACTCTTCATAGCGCACGCCGCTCGGCTTGATGACCACCAGCCCTGTCTCCGGATCGCGGGCGCTGATGTTGCCGCCGGTCCAGGTGACAAGGCCCTGCCTGGGCAGTTCCAGGTGCAGCCGCCAGACCTGCTCTTTGAGCGCCTCAAGCATGGGCCGCCTCCCCGGCCAGGCTGCCGTCGCGCAGCCGCTTGAGCCGCTTCATCACATCGTTTTCGCCGCGCCCCAGGTAGTCATGCAGTGTCTTGTACTCAGCGTACAACTGATTATAGACAGCCTGGTGGGCGGGGATTGGCTCGAACGACTCGTCGCGCGGGTGGGCCATGTGGCGCGTCGCCTCGAAGATGGAGTCGTAGCCGCCAGCCGCCCGACCCGCCGCCACCGCGCCGTGCATGGCCGAGCCGAACGCGCCGCCCTGCCGCGTGCGCGCCAGTCGAATGGGACGGCCCGTGACGTCGGCATAGATCTGCATCAGCAGGCGGTTGCGTTCCGGCAGGCCGCCCGTCGCCACAATCTCGGTCACGGGCACGCCGTGGACCTCGAAGTTCTCGATGATGGTGCGGGTGCCGTAGGCGGTGGACTCGATGAGGGCGCGGTAAATGTCTTCGGGCCGCGTCGCCAGGGTCAGGCCGATGAGGACACCGCTCAGGTCGGCGTCCACCAGGATGGTGCGGTTGCCGTTCCACCAGTCCAGCGCCAGCAGGCCGCTCTCGCCCGGCGCGAGTCGCGCCGCCAGGCTCTCCAGGTGCTGGTGGACGCTCAGCCCTTGACGCGCCGCTTCGCGGGTGTACTCGGCGGGCACACCGTTCTCCACGAACCAGGCGAAGCTGTCGCCCACGCAGGACTGCCCGGCTTCGTAGCCCGGAAAGCCGGGCAGGATGCCATCCTGGACGACGCCGCAGATGCCGGGCACGGCCCGTTCCTCCGCTC